>DATDGP010000391.1:0-16170 GCA_036522035.1 Terriglobales bacterium | reverse complement strand
CGCCGCATCCTTGGCCTGGCCGTAGCTTAGATAACGGGTTCGGGTTTCCTTCGGTACTGCCAGAGCCTGGGCTGTCTGTTGGGCGGCGCGGGCTTCGGCTTCTGTCTTTAAGGTTTCCAGAGTAGCAATGCGGAGAACGTTCCCCTGCAGCTGGCATTCGAGTGCGTTATTGCTGAGCACGATAGCCAGCGCCTGATCCCAGGGTACATCGTTCAGGTAGATGCTCACCGAGCCCTTGACGGATGGATCCAGCACTACATTCAGCCCGCTCACTTCTTGGATGACTCGGAAGAAATCCTTGAGATCGAAATCCTTAAAGTTCACGCTGATGGGTTCGCCGGTATAGCGCCCGCTGGTGCACGAGCTGGAGGCCGGTGTTCCGACTGTTACCGAAGATCCGGCCTGGGTTTGCTGTTGCAGGGCGGCATTCACAACTGCCGCTTGAACCGCAAGATTAGCGCTGGCGGGAACTGGCGACTGGTTGCTGCTGGGCAGGTCCGTGCTCGCCCGGGCAAAGCGGGAGGCTGCAATGTCCGCGCGAGATAAGCCCGTGCTTGGCTCAGGCTCCTTGATGGCGAGAATCGGAGCCGGTTGGCTGACTTGAGCTACCGGCGCCACCGCCTGAGCGGTCTCTGTCTGCGTTGCCGAAACCGGCGCAGAAGCGGCCGCAGTAGCGGCTTTCTCGGACGCCGGCACAGGAGCTGTGGCGCTCTCGCGCAGCTTCAACACCAACTTGTGGCCGGCCGGTACAACATCAAACTCGCGGGTCGCCACCAGGTCCACCACAATGCGGGTCACCGGCGGCGCGTCTTGATATCGCGCAATGCGTACGTCCTTCACCTCATCGGCGTTGACGGCGATCTGGCGGGCGCGGCCTTCCAGCACGGAGTTGGGAATATCCAGGACGAGACGATCGGGAGACCTCAGCTTCATGGTCTTAGCTGTCAGCGGGCCGCTGCCGCTGATCTCGACGCTCACGCTCTGCTGGGCGCGCGAAACGGAGATGTCACGGATGTGGCTCACGCTCTTCGGCAAAGACGATGACGGAGACGAGGACGCGGAGGCCAGCGCAGGAGTTTCCCCTGCGGCCTCGGCTACGCGAAGCTCAACTCCCCCGGCGATATCGCTGACATTCACCTTGGCGCCAGGCAAGAGGTTCAACTCCACTCTCGTGGTCTCGACCCCGCTAGCGGAACGATAAGCCAAGACGCGATACGAGCGCAGACCCGGGGCCTGAACGGCATGCGCTGCCGGGTCCGGATGCGGCATGGCGACTCCCGCCAGGTCAACCAGCATCAGGTTCTCGGTCGGCCGATACTCGGTATGAGTGAATGTTCCGCTGGCCAGGATGGTGACGATGCCGCTGTCTTCCCGACTCGTCACCGCCACACCTGATAATTGCGAAACAGCAGCTGTCGCCACGGCGGTGGTTCCCATGGTCAGCAGAATGATTCCCAGCAGTTGCTTTAGCCTCATGTCGTTGTCTCCCCCAACGTGCACAGCACCGCCGAGCGCCTCGATCGACTTGCCCTGGCTGCTCGTTTACCGCTTGCAAGGTTCGGACTTCTGTGTTTACTCCCAGGGTTCGGCCCAACTGCAACTACAAAACGTCCTCGCGACGTGTTTCTACGACGCGGGTCCTAGCTTCTTGACCACCTCGTGGGCAGTCTCGCGCCCCAAAGCGTCTTTTACAAACTCACGAAAAATGATGGAGTCCGTGGTAATCTTCTCCACGCTCCCGTTGAAGACCTGGTCGTTCTCTCGCAGCATGTACGTGCGGCGGGAGCTGTTGACGACCACTGCCATCATCTTGCCGCTGATGTCTTTGACCGTGCCCTGCAAAACCAGCTCTGGAATTGACAGGCAACGTTTCCCGCCGGAGCAACTCGCGGAGGGCCCGGAGCTGGCGGCGCTGCGAATCGGACTGACAAACGGATCTCTGCGCCCGTTTTGACCCACCGGTCGGGGCGCGGGCTTCTTCTCCACTGCCGGAGGCGCAGCCTCGGCTACCTTGGCCGGCGGATTCTTGCTGTTGGCGGCAACAGGCGGCGTCTTGGGCGCACTCACTGTCTTGGGCGCACTCACTGTCTTGGGCGCACTCACTGTCTTGGGCGCGCTCACTGTCTTGGGCGCACTCACTGTCTTGGGCGCACTCACTGTCTTGGGCGCGCTCACTGCGACCACAGGAGCCTTGCCGGTCGTCTTTGCCGGCGTTTTTGCCGTCTTCGCTGCACCCTTGGAAGGAGGTGTCGTTGTTACTGGGGCGCCTTTGGCCAAGCCGGTTTTACTAGTAGCCGGCAGCGTTCCGGTTGATACCGGCAATTTGCCTGGAGTGGAGGCTCCCTTTGTTGTCGATGATCCTTTGGCCGCAGAAGCAGGTGTGGGCAAGGGCGAGGTCTTGGGTTGCGACGCCGGCGCTTTCGCCGTCGAAGCCGACTTCGCGGATGCCTGGGTCGGAGTCGCTGACGGGCTGGGCTTGGCTTGCTGGCCGGAGCTTCCTGCCGCGGCGGTACTCTGGCCCGCCGCCGTTGCGGCTATCACCATCGCGAGCGCTAAAACTTGAATCAGCTTCATCTCAGTCCCCTTTGCTAAGTCCTTCAAGCCGGCCTCCTACTTTGCCGCTGGCGCCGCCGCAGGCTGCCCGGGCCGCGCCGGCCCCGCTGGTGCCACAGCTTCGGGCTCGTGGCTGAAGAATGTTGTCGCCGTGCAGCTGGCCACGATGGTCTCACCAGGCGCGTATTGGTAAGTGCTCTTTACCTTGGCGTTGCTTGCATTCTTGGGGTTGGCGATCTGCAAGTTGTCGATATTCACAATGCGTTCTAGCTCGGACACCTTCTGGAAGAAAATCATTACTGAGTAGTAAGGCCCGTCGATATCGATGGCGAACGGCACATCGCTGTAGAACTCGTGGTTGGCCCCAGCCAGGGCGGTGTAACGCCGGATCTCAATCCCCGCGCTCGCGGCGGTGTCATGGAGCAGGCGGATGAACTGATCGGCATCCTTATCGTCGGGCACCACTTTCTTCTCCCGCTCAATCTGCTGTTCCAGGATGGCCATGTCACGCGTCAGTTGCACAAGTTTCGGTTCAAATTCCCGCAACCGGGCGTTCTCGGCGTTCTTATCCTTAATCTTCGCCTGGAGCTGCAGGTTCTCCTGATTCTTGCTGTTGTAAGGTAGGAAGTAGTAGACGGCTCCGACGAGCAAGGCAATGAGCCCCATAATCATCAGTTTCGAGCCAGTCGACATTTCACCGAATTTCGCCATAAGAAATCCCCTGATCCATCCCCGCTGACTAGGATTGCCTTTGCGCCTTGTTAGCAGCGCCGATTTCGCAAATCAGTTCAAACTTGAAGGCTTGCAGTTCCTTCACCGAAGAGTCCTGGGAAGTCTCCTTGATCTCCACGGTTTTGAAATACCCGGTCTTCCTGAGATTGGTCATCAACTCAGCCACCGCATCCGGGCTGAGCGCCATGCCCACAAAATCCAGGCTCTTGCCGTCAGAGGTCATGGCTTCCAACCACACGGCGTCTGTTCTGTTGACGGTGTCGGCGACCGTATTCAGCAGATTCACCGGGCCCTTCTGGGCTTCCTTCAAATCTTCTATGACCTTGACCCGGCGCTCGAACACATCTGCTTTCTTCTTGCTGGCCTCGTACTTCGCCTTGACCTCGGACAGCTTCAGGTTCTCCGCCACGGCGGCTTTCAATTCTTTGTCAAGCCGATCGTGTTCGCGGTTGACCATATACCACGACAGCCCGATCGCGCCGCCCAGAACGGCTACGAAGACCAAGACGAGAACAATCGTGCTGGAGCCTTCTCCCGGAGTCGACATCGAGGCTGTCGAGCCGCCGCCTCGCTTTCCACGTCTCGTTTTCGGGGGTGCAAGAGAACTTAGATTGATTCGAATCATAGGTCGTCGAAGCTCCTCAGGGCCAGACCCACCGCAACGGCGAGTTGACCCGGGTTCTGTTCCAGAATCTCGTTCTCGCCGCTATCCAGCGGCGGCATGATCCTCTGAAACGGATTCAGAATCTCCACCGGCAAGGAGAACTCCTGGCGCAGAGCCTCCACCAGTCCGGGAACCCGAGACGATCCGCCGGCGATGTAGATTCTGTCGATGTGCTCGCCCGGAGCCGTGGCCCGGAAGAAGTCAAAGGTCTTCTGGATTTCGAGCACGATGATCTCGGTGACCTGCTGCAGGATCGGCTGTTTCGCGTCCTCGCTGACCGTGCCTACTTTCTTGCCCAGTTTCAGAGATTCCGCGTCTTCGAAACTCAAATCCAACTCTTTCTGAAGCGAATCGGTGTATTGGTTACCGCCGACGCTGACATCGCGCGTAAACAGCGGCGTGGTGCCCTTGACGATGTTGATGTTCATCACGCTCGCGCCCAGGTTCAACAGAGCTACCGTCGCGTCCTGCGCGGGCTGATAGTTGTATTCGTAGCAGTTCTGCAGAGCGAAGGCATCGATATCCACCACCGACGGCGTCTTGCCGGCGAGCGAAAGCACGTTGGTGTAATTCAGGATCTTGTCTTTCTTGACCGCCACCAGCAACACATCCATCTGTGGACCCATGCTGTGGGGGTTCAGGATCTCAAAGTCGAGATTCACGTCCGCGATGTCGAAGGGAATGTGTTGGGCCGCTTCGGTGGTGATGCCTTCCGCCAGCTCGGACTCACTCATGGGCTGGACTTTAATCGGCTTCACGATCACCGAGTGGCCGCTAACTGAAGTGGCCACGCTTTTCGTCTTGATGCTCCGCGTGCCGAAGATCTCGCTGATGGCGCTGGAAACGCTCCCCGAATCCACGATCATCGAATCGACCACGATGTCGCTGGCCAGAGGTTGCATCCCGAGATGCGAGACCATGATCTCGCCCTTGGAACGCTTCAGCTCGATCGCCTTGATGCAACTGGAGCCAATGTCCAATCCAACAATCGATTTTCCTGATCCAAACATGCCGTCCCGCCTTCTTTAGATTTCCTGATTTCCCGGTCGCCCGGCGTCTATCGTCCCCCAGCCGCTTTGGCTGCTCTGGGCTTCTTCTTGGCGCTGTTCATATTCATCGTGCTTTTTTGTTCCATCCACTGATCGAGAATGGTCTTCTTGAATTTCCAGCGGTTCCCGAGCTTGAACGCCGGGATCTTTTCCTCCGTCACGTACTTATAGAGCGTGTCCGGACTTACCCCCAGATATTGCGACGCCTGCCGAATATTCATTACCTCACGCGAATCTGCCGCCATAACGTAGCCTTTCCACACTGGGTTTTTGGCTTTTGCCTTCTCGGGGGGAAACTTCAGGACGCAGCGAGTTATATCTGGGTTAGTTCTGAAGGTCAATAGGGAACTTCCGGTTTTTGCCGCTGTTACCGGATATCTTTAGGGCTAGTACCTTTTTTTTGGCACGGTAATCTCAAAATCCTGAGTTACGAAGGACATGGCACCACAAGTTATTGTGGTGTTGATGCACACGGTTCGCTATTTTGACCCAAAAGTTACTTAGGGGCCGGGACTGGCCTCAGGTATTACCCCCAACGTAACCCTAAGGCTAATCCTATAAAGCCAACGGAATCAATCACTTCCATGATTTTCCGATCGGCTCTACGGGCAACGAAGTCTGCCGTTGGACACAAATAGAAAGTCGTCGACCTAGCCCGATCATTGCGGCGGAGAGGGCGTTTTACTTCCCTCTGGTTGTGTCGACTCGCCGGGCTTGGTGGAATCTTGTGACTGGTTCGACGAGTCAGCAGGCTTGGGTTCAACCCATCGCAGAATCGGCAGGAGGCTGTTGTAATCGTCAGTCCAGAGACGCAAGCCAGGCTTCGGTTCGATTGTTTCCGTCGCATCCGTCAACTGATCTTTGGCGAGAAATTTTGCGTTCGCGGTCACGAGAACCCAATCAGCTCCGTACTGGCCAGTGTTCTCTTCATCGTCGTCGGACACGACCCAGGCATCCTGCAATCCCGCATTCCGGGCCTCCTCATGGACCACCGGCACCAGCTGGAGATACTTGTTCGAGACGTGGAAAGCGATGATGCCCCCCGGGGCCAGATGTCTTCGGTAAAGAGCGACGGCTTCGCGCGTTAGCAGATGGACTGGGATAGCGTCGCCAGAAAAGGCGTCGATCACCAGAACGTCATAGTTCTGCGGCTCCTCATGGGACAGTGATAGCCGAGCATCGCCAGGCACCATCTCGATGGTTGCGGCTGAGTCGTGTAGATAAGTAAACCAATGGCGGGCAATCGGCTCGACGAGAGGATTGATATCATAAAAGCGAAACAGGTCACCCTTGCGCCCATAAGCCGCTAACGTTCCGGCTCCGAGGCCAATGATGCCCACGCGTCGCGGACGATCTCCGCAACACAAATCCAGCGCCAGGCCGACGCCCGAATCCTGGGAATAATAGGTTGTAGGCGTCGTGCGAAGTTTATCGGTGAAGATCTGCGTCCCGTGGCGAATGGTCCCGTTATAGAGAACGCGAGTCACGCCGGGGAAAGGTGGTTCCATGTCGTTGGTCACGCGGAGACTTCCGTAGAAGTTGCGCACCCGCGCAACCGTATGTTCCGAGTCGCCGCGTACATAAGCAGCGATCAGTACCCCGGCGATGGCCAGGGACCCAGCCGTCCAAAACAAGCGCCAGCCAATGCCGCGATCCCAGGTTACGGCTAGAACCATGAGCGAAGTGAATACAACTCCGAAGGCCAGCTCGTAGTTCCCCGACAAGATCACCGGGGCCACGATCCCGACCAGGATCGAGCCCAGCGCGCCCCCGGCTGCGATCAGCAGATAGAACGAGGTGGCGTGACTTGGGGACGGGCGCAATCGATGCAATTCAGCGTGGCAAAATAAGCAGGTGATGAACAGTGCCGAACAGTAGAAGGGCACCGAGACGATCAGGGGCAGGTAGGCGCGGGAGTCGTCCAACATGTATACCAGCGAACCCAATGTCACACCGGTGAGGCCCAGTACGATCAGGCGCCCCACCGACACCTTCAGCAGAGGTATTTGAAATCTCAGTCCACCGGGCAGCCAATCCCCGCGGCTGAAAGCGACGATGAAGCTGAGCAGGTACACGATGAGTGGAACAACCCATAGCAAGGGAATGGCGGCAATATTCTGGCTGATGTGCGTGGTCATCGCGCACAACAGCAGCGACCCGCATGCCGCTAGCCCCAGCCACAGGATACGGTGAAGAACCCGCGGCTGTGGCTCCATCGTGGTGAAAGTCGGAGTCGTTTGGGCGATCGACCGGGAGTCCCCAGTTCTTGCGACCTTTAGCCAGCCAATCCAAGCGCACGCCAGAACAAACACCACGAACCCTGCAAACCAGACCAGGGCTTGGGCGCGCAAGCTGAAACGCGGCTCGACGATCCACGGATAAATCACCAGCGCCAGCAACGACCCGAAATTGGAAAGTGCGAACAGGCGATAGGGCGGCTCAGCTCCTCGGGTGTCCCTCGTCGCTCCACCGCGTGTTGCGCCATGGGCGTACCAATGTTGCAGCAAAGGGTTGGTTGCAGAAAGCGCCAGGAACGGCAGTCCGATGAGTGTTGCCAACAGCCGGAAAACGCTGAGCACCGGATGAGCGGTGGATGCTTGCAGATCGGGACGCAGGGTAAAAACGACTTGCAGCAAACAGAGAACTAATAGGCCGGTGAACACGATCGCCTGAAAGCGTTGGCGTAAGCGCGTCGCCATCCAGTGCGCACATAGATATCCGGCCAGCAGAGCGCTCTGGAAGAAGACCAGGCAAGTGGTCCAGACGGCTGCCGATCCGCCTAGCAGAGGAACCAGCCGCTTCGCCGCCATCGGCTCCATGAGAAACAAGAGAAAACTGCCTAAAAAGATTGCGATCGCATACAGGACGTTGAGGGCAGACATGGGCGGACTAAGATAACACGAGGACCGCGACGAACCAGATGGTTTCGACAACTCTCATCGGCCAGTGCCTAGCTTGCGGCAAAGGGCGCCGAGTCTTTCCTGTTCGCTCCTGCTTAATCGACCCATCACGTTGGTGATACGCCGGGCATGGCCCGGGAAAATACGGCCAATCAGCTTGCGTCCGCGAGGCGTAATCGTGGCTAGTATGTACCGCTTGTCCTTGAGCGGCTGACGCCGCTTGGCCAAGCCGCGCTTTTCCAAATTGTCGATCACCAAGGTAAGATTGCCGCTGCTGGTGAGAATCCGGCGCGCCAGATCGCCCAAATACAGCGGACCTACGTGATAGAGCGCTTCGAGGACCGCAAACTGCCCGAGGCTTAAGCCCGCTTCTTCCAAGCCCACACGCGCGTATGCGAGGGCCGCGTTAGCGGCCCGAGCCAGCTTCACGTATGCGTTGAGAGCACGCTTCTCTGATGCTGTTCCTTTGAACTTCTTCCCCATGAAATCAACCCGAGCTGCGTCAGGATGAAAAGACTATAACAGACAAAAAAAACCGGACCTGCCGTAGGTCCGGCGGCGGTTTCCCTCTACTTCTACTGAATATCAAAATGCTCGGGATGAACCAGAGGATCCGACTTCACAAGCACGGTGCGTCCAATGAGCTCTTCGATTTCCTGCACCCACTTGCTGGCGTTGGACTTGAGCGCTTTGGCGACTTCGGGATTCACCCGCAGCATGATGTCGCGCTCGAAATGACGGCTCATCTTGCGCATCTCGACGTAGATCTCATTGCACACGGTGCTGACCGATTTGATCATGCCCGTAGCTTGGCATGTCGGGCAAGGCTGCCCCAGCGTGCGCTCCAGCGACTGCTTGACCCGCTTGCGGGTGATGGCCACCAGACCGAAATCATTGAACTGCAGAACCTTCGACGGCGCGCGATCAGCTCTCAGCGCATCTTCGAGCGCCTGCATGACCTTCTGCCGGTTCTTGCGTTCGTCCATGTCGATGAAGTCAATCACGATGATGCCGCCTAAATCGCGCAGGCGAATCTGGCGCACGATCTCGCGAATGGCGTCAATATTGGTCTTGACGATGGTATCTTCCAGGCGCGCAGTCTTGCCCACGTACTTGCCGGTGTTGACATCAATTGCGACCAGAGCTTCCGTCTGGTTAATCACGATGTAGCCGCCGCTCTTGAGCCAGACTTTTGACTTGAGCGCCTTGTTGATCTCGTCGGTGATGTTGAACTGCTCGAACAGCGGGGTCTCTTTGCTGTATAGCTTCACGCGTTTGAGCAACGACGGCTGGAAACGGCTTACGAAACGCAGAATCCGCTCGTACTCCTGTTCCGTATCCGCCCATATGGTGGAGAAGCTGGTCGTAACCTGATCGCGCAAAATGCGCTCCACCAGATTGAGGTCGTGATAGATCAGCGCCGGCGCTTTCGAGCTCTCAGCTCGGCCGCGAATTTCATTCCACAGGTTGATGAGGAAACGGATGTCCGCGCGCAAATCGTCTTCGTTCGCTCCCGCAGCCGCGGTGCGTACGATGAAGCCGCCGTGGGCTTCGCCACGCTCGCTGAGCACGATTCTCTTCAAGCGATGCCGATCCTCTTCCGACGCGATCTTGCGCGAGACGCCGGTATGGTGCACCGTCGGCATGTAAACCAGGAATCTTCCCGGCAGCGCGATATGGCTGGTGATGCGGGCGCCCTTCTTGGCGATCGGCTCCTTGGCAATCTGCACCAGGATCTCCTGGCCTTCCTTGAGCAGGTCGCTGATGGCGGGCAGCCGTCGTGGCGCCTGATAGCGGCGTCCCCGCATGGGCCGGCCACCCGTACGGCGTCCGCCACGCCTGTCGTCAGGACGTCGCAGAGAACGTTGCGTTTGCTGGTAATCCGCAGTTCCAGAGGCGCGATGTTCGGCGCGAGCGCCTTCGAGATCCCCGTGGCCGCTTTCATCGGTAGCTGCCTCAGCCTCACCTTCGTCTTCCTCGCCCTCCTCCAGACCGAAAGCCTCAACAATATCTTCCAACTCTTCGGGAACTTCCAAACCTTCCGCCTCATACTGGCCCGTGGCTCGCTCGTTGATGTGGGCGTCGCGAACGGCTTCGGTCAGCTCGCTTCCGGCCGCCACCATCTGGTCGTTGCCAGGTCCGATGACTTCTTCCTCCAGCTCTTCGTATTCCGCAAGGTCAGCGGCTTCTTCGAATCCGGGCAGCTCGCTCTCTTCCTCCTCGATTTCTTCCTCCTCGATCAAGCCGCTCCCGGCCTCAAACTGCGCATGTTCTTCGCCAAAGCGCTCGCCATCGTGCGGAGAAGGGATCTCACGTTCCTGGATTTCTTCGTGCAGTTGTTCCTCAACCACGTCTTCTGCTTTGATTGCATCTCTGCCGGAGGCTGTTCGGTTGGCGCTCTCGAAACCATGATGTT
The DNA here is from genome assembly GCA_036522035.1 of Terriglobales bacterium. Classification (GTDB taxonomy): domain Bacteria; phylum Acidobacteriota; class Terriglobia; order Terriglobales; family Acidobacteriaceae; genus Angelobacter. Next base: position 5,856 of record DATDGP010000391.1, on the reverse strand, counting down.
CACTCTCAACCTCTGGATGTGATTCGGCACCCGGCGGCGGAGGTGGCGGAACGAAGCTCGAGGAAGGTGATGCTTCGGCCGCCAACGGCAACTCCTGGGTCATCTCATGCCGCGCCTGCTGCCTGGGCCCCGCGGGACTCGGTTCTGGCGCGGCGTGTTTAATCGCAGGCGACGAAGCAGCCCCTTCCCCTTGGGTTTCTGGCGGCTGTTCAACCTGAAGCGGGCGGTGCGATGGGCCCGGTCCGCGATACTTGGAGATAGATTCCCCCGGTAACACCATGGAGTCCGGCGAAAACTCCGAGGGTGAGAACGTGAACTCGGTCGAGGGCTTGGCCGCGTTTACCGGTCGCGCTGGCTTGCTGGATCGAGCGGCGACCGGGGTCTCAGCGGCGCCCGCCGGCTGGTACTTGGATATCGATTCTCCCGGCAGCACCATGGGCACTCGATTCGAGGCTTCGCGCTCGCCGTGGCCGCGTTCCGACGCTGGTTCGGGGCGTTGTGGGGGAGTCGACTCGGCGCGATGCCCGAAAGCCGATTCGGCCGGGTGTTCGGTACGCTCAACGCGCTCTGGGCGATTGCCTTGATCACCTCGATCGCCAGAATCGCCGCGCTCTCCGCGATCTTCTCTTTCCCCGAAACGGCCCCGGCCGCGACGCCGGCGGCGTCCTCGCCACTTGCGCGCTCCTTCACGATCCTGGTCCTGGCCATTGTCTCTCGCGGGAGCTTCCGAGGCTTGCGCGGCTTGATTTTCTGCGCCAGCTTCGCCGAGCGACTCGGCCGGTGGAATCATCGCGTCTGCTTCGAGCGGCCCGGCTTGCGTCTCCGCACGTTCTTCCCCTGGCCCCGGTGCCGTGACGTCAACGACGCGCGCGCGCGCGACCACCTGGTCGAGGCCTTCTACGTCCTCGTCGTCCTCAAGCAGGAAATCGGAAACATACAGGAAGGCGTCGCGTTCCAGGCCGATGTTGACAAACGCCGACTGCATGCCGGGAAGCACACGTGTAACTCGGCCTTTGTAGATGGATCCCGCGAGGGTGTATTCGTTCTCGCGCTCGTAATAGATTTCTGATAACTGGTCGTCTTCAACGATCGCAACTTTGGTTTCGTGCGGCGTCGAAGAGACAAAAAGTTCTTTCGACATTGACTCTCCGGTTTCTAGCGACCGGGAGCAGGAGAGGAATCAGAGGGATCGCGATCGCGCCATTGCGATCGCAACGGCGCTTTCGAGTGCGTGAATTTCAAGCTGGTTCCCGCGCCGAAATACACAACCGCGGTTGCGGTGCGACTTCGCGCTGGACCCATTGCCATCAACCTATGACTTGTTTGAAGAATCTCGGCACCTTGCACATTCCGGGTTTGTGGCCACCCTGCGATTCGCGGGGCCGTTACCTGCCCGTAACGCTCTCTGTGTTCCTTCCGGCTCGCTTGCTGCCGGCCGGCTCGCCCTCTTTTCTCAACGTCAGGGCGTAACGTAAATCCTGTTTTCTCTCTGCGCCATTCCGGCGCCTTTCTAAATTCGCTGTCTAGTTCACGAAACGACGCATTCGAATGTTCATGACGATCCCCAGCGCCAGAAACATGAACAGCAACGACGAGCCGCCATAGCTCATCAGCGGCAACGGAATCCCGGTGACAGGCATATACCCCACCACCATTCCGGCGTTGACCAGGATGTGGAATAACAAGGTTGCAACCACACCCATCACCACAAACCCTCCCGCGCGGTCAGGCGCGGTCTGAGCGTTGTGGATCAAACGCATCAACACTACAAAGTATAGCAGCAACAACGTCAGGGCGCCCACAAAGCCGTGTTCCTCTGCCCAAGCGGCAAAGATGAAGTCGGTATGCGGTTCAGGCAGGAACAAACCTTGTGTTTGCGAGCCATTACGCATACCTTGGCCGAAAACTCCGCCCGCCCCCACGGCGATCTTGGATTGCTCAAGTTGATACCCCGACTTCTGAGGATCCTCTTCCGGATGCAGGAAGTTGGTAAGCCTGGTCTTTTGATACTGCTTGACCAGGTGAAGTCGTGGACCGTATTCCCAGGCTGCCGGCAGCATGATGCCCGCCACCAAAACGATGACCGCTGCATGGCGAAACTTGATCCCGCCTAAAAACAGCGCCATCAGAGCAATAGGCACGTAGGTGAGCGCAGTCCCCAGGTCGGGTTGCTTGAGCACCAGCGCCATCGGCACCAGGGCGATCAGTCCAGCTTTTACGACGTCGGCGAGCGAAGCTCCCTGGTCGTTCTCCTCGGCGAAATACTTCGCCAGCGCAATGATCAACACCAGCTTGACCCACTCCGAGGGCTGGAAGTGCTGACCTCCGGGAAGTTGGATCCACCGTCGCGCGCCCAGATATTTCTTGCCGAAGACAGCCACCGCCAGCAAAGCCAGCAGCGCCGCCACGTAGAACCAGTGGGCCTTTTCAAGAAAAATCTGGTAGTTGAACAGGCTGACCAGGAACATCAGGCCGAGCCCGCCCATGATCCAGTAAATCTGGCGGATGTGAGCGCCAGCGAACTTAGTCCCGTAGGTGGTGCTGTAGATCTCTACGACCCCTAGGGCGCAGATGACGAGCACGAACAGCAGCAAGACCCAGTCGAAATCGCGGAACGAGATCATCCGCCGCATCAGTTCACTCCCGATGCGCCAAGAGCAGGCAGATGCGGGTTTTTAGGTCGAGAGAGAACTTTCCTCGGGCCCATTTTTACGAGCCACGTTCCGCCCTGAAAGCGATCTGGAGCCGGCACTTCGTTCTCGGCTTCGGCGTAATCGCCCTCGGCCGGCACGCTCCAGACGCTGGCCATGGGAACAGCGTCAGGAACGATCTTATCGCTGAACAGCATGGGATTGTCGCGGAGCTTGCGTTCTTTGTCCACATAGGCCTTGATCACCTGCGACGCAACGCGCGCTGCCAGAGGACCGTGTTCACCGCCTTCGAAGTACACCACCACCACGATCTCCGGATTTCTGCGCGGCGTGACCCCGGCGAACCAGCCGTTGCCTTTGTACTCATTCTTCAGCGCATTGAGATTCTTCTGGCCGTGCGACCGCAGGAACTCGTGGCTCACCAGCTGCGTGCTTCCGGTCTTGCCGGCAAAATCCACGCCCTGGAGATGGGACGCAAACGCGGTGCCCTCCGGATTCACCACCGACGCCATAGCGTTGGTGATGGTGATCCAATCCTCGGTCGCGATCGGCACGCGCACCAGGTTCGGGGGATCGTTCGGGGACGCGTTCGAGTTCGAGTAACCCTTGGCCAGATCATCCGGATTGACCACATGCGGACGATAGAAGGTCCCGCCCATAGCGATGCCGCCGATCGTCCGCGCCATCTGAATAGGAGTCAGGGTGACCGGGCCCTGGCCGATGCCCACCGAGATCACCTCACCCGCATACCACTTCTGGCGGAAAGTCTTGATCTTCCACTCCTCCGACGGCATCAGACCCGTGGCCTCGTTGGGAAGATCGATTCCCGTCTTCTTGCCGATGCCCATGGCCGTCGCCCACTTGGCGATCTTCTCGATCCCCAGCCTTTCGGCCAGCGTGTAGAAGAAGACGTCGCAGGACTGGTAAATGCCCTTGGAAAGGTCGGTGATCCCGTGCGCGCCATGATGCTCGGTTCCGATCCAGCAGGCGTAGCGGCGTCCGTAGAATTCCGCGCCGCCCTGGCAGTTCACCTTCATGTTCTGGGCCACGCCCTCTTCCACTCCTGCGACGGACATGATGACCTTGAAAACCGATCCTGGAGCCGCCTGGGCCTGGATGGCTTTGTTGAGCAGTGGGTGCGCAGGATCGTCGATTAACCGGCTCCACTCGTCACGCGACACGCGCACCGCAAAATCGTTGGGATCGAACGCCGGGCGGCTGACCATGGCCAGGATCTCGCCGTTGCGTGGATTCATCGCAACAATAGCGCCGTTTTTCCCTTCCAGCGCCATTTCCGCGGCCTTCTGGATGTCCAGATCGATAGTGAGCCTGAGCTTCTGGCCGGGAACAGCAGGAACGTCGTGGTCTTTCGGCCGTCCCACTTCCTTGCCTTTACTGTTCACCAGGACCTTGCGCGATCCGTCCTGGCCCATCAAAACGTCGTTGTACTCGAGCTCCACCCCGGACTGGCCTACGATGTCGCCTCGCTGGTATGTCTCGAATTGCTCCGAGTTAAGCATGTCTTCGCTGACTTCGCCCACGTAACCGATCAGGTGCGCCATGAAGCCGTCTTTCGGATACAGTCGGCGATGCACCATGAGGGTATCCAGCTCCGGAAACTCGTCGCGGTGCGACTCGATGAAGGCGCGTTCGTCAAGAGTGATGTCGTCCTTGATGATGATGGGCTGGAACGCGGGCAGGTGTGCGAACTGGGCTTTGCGAATCTTCTCGATCACCTCGCTCGCCGGCTCGTGCAGGCCGTCGGCGATCTTGAGCGCGTCGGCGTTCAAGTCGCGCAGCTGGTCGCGCAGCAAGAGCGCGGAGAACGACGGATAGTTGTCCACGATGATCTGACCGTCACGGTCTAGGAGCTTTCCCCGCGGTGCCAGAATGGGAACGCGGCGAATGCGATTCTGTTCTGCCCGTTCCTGGTACTCGTCATTGCGGCGAACTTGCAGACTCCACAAACCGTAGGCCAAGACAAGAAACACCACCAGCACCACGTACTGGACAGCCGTCAATTTGACTTGCGGAATTTTGGTTTCGCGACCGAGCATACCTGCTGCGCAACAGAACACCCGCCGGATGGCTGCAGCTCTGAATATTAGATTACCGCATTTTCGGCCGAGCCAGCTTACGGCAAAGGCCTGAGCGAGTTACCGAAGGCATGCTCTAGCACCAGCCGGGAACAAAGCTTAGCGTATTGGTTCAGGCCGCGGGTTGGGCACAGAATCGTCCGGGGGTCCTGGGGGGATAAGCGGTTTATTGGCTTTCGGTCCCTGATCCCGCGGGCATCATGCGAATCCGTTCAAACACCGCCTTGATAATACGGTCGCAGCGAGCTCCGAGGAATGGATAGAGGTCAGTCACACGCCCCTGAGCACGTCGATAGAGTTCTTTGCGCAACATGGCGTGCGCCCGATGCAGCCGGGTTTTTACCAGAGGCTCGCTAATTTCCAGGTTCGCGGCCGTTTCGGCCACGTTAATCTCCTCTACGTCGCGCATGACGACGACGGTACGGTATTCCTCTGGGAGAGCCTCGATAGCCTCCTCCAGGAGTTGACGGGTTTGCGACTGCGCGGTTTGGGCTTCCGGATCCGGCGCAGAGGATTTCAGGATCGGGATGCGGTCATCCTTGTTCTGCACGGCGTCAAGTTCCTCCAGTCGCCCGCTGCGGCGTTTCCGCGCCAGAGCTTCATGGATGGCAATGCGGGTGAGCCAAGTGGAAAAAGCTGCTCGGCCGGCAAACTGGCCCAAGTGCTCGTAGGCGCGAACATATGCTTCCTGAATTACGTCCTCGGCTTCGCCATCATTGCGGAGAATCGCCCGCGCTACGCGGTACAGCCGCTGATTATAGCGCCGCATGATGATCTCAAAAAGGGCGGGTTCCCCGCCCAGAATGCGGCTAACAGCCTCCTCGTCGTTCAACTCAAAAAGGTCAGGCTGAAGCAAAGGGCCGGAAGTCACGAAACACCTCCGATCGAATAGAGTGGGCAACCGGCGATGAGGTTACACCTTTCACCAGCTATTTGTTTTGCACTTCCGACCCTTCCAGGCCAGGCTGAATTCGTGCTCTTTCTTGGTTCGCGACTCCGGGTTGGTTGATCTTGCGTCTTGCTGCGCGCTTTATCTGTGGCAAGAACTAAGGTCTCTGTTTCAAACGATCGAAACCGGCGAACAGAATCACCGCCATCAAGCCGTTGGC
>DATDGP010000390.1:0-2711 GCA_036522035.1 Terriglobales bacterium | reverse complement strand
GCTCACGAAGTACGTCGAGGGTGTGCCGGATCTTCACGAGCCAGGCTACGAATATCCCCCTTACCGGGAGACTGTGAATTTCAAGTACGACGTGCATAACGGCTTCTTCCAGACGCGGGTGGGCAACGACAGCGAGCTCATCCACTTCTTCCAAAGTTCCGGCCCTGAGCTTGAAGAGGCCCTGATCGATTGTCTTCGCGGTCCGGGCGCGGACGATGCCATGAAGATTCAGGTGCTCAAGGCCGGCAGCACTTTGAGCACCGCGGGGGACGCGCGGTTCGCCCTGGCGGCCTTGAAGCTCAGCCTCGATCCGAGCGATGAGGTACACAAGACGGTACGGTACGTCTATGAGAATGGCCAGCGGGGTATCTTGAATCTCTCAGGCCCCGGTGCGCCCGATCCGGCACTGGTGAAGACCGTGGTCCAGATCCTCGAACGGGGAAACCCCGACAGCCAGGCCGTGGTCTTGCCCCTGCTGGCTGCATTGCCGGCTGACTCGCCCTGGGGCGCCGAGCCTGAGGTGCTGGCCGCGTTGCGCTTATCACTCGAACGCCAGCCTCGTCCCGCCAATTACGCCAGCGTGCTGGACGCGGCCTCGGGCTTCAACGCGCTGGTGCAGGATCCGCGGCTTCGAGACCAGATGTTCGCCGGTTTGAGCGATCCCGACCCGAATGTGCAACGCGCCGCCATCCGGATCTGTCTCGAGCACTTCTTGCCGGACGCGCAGCTTTCCGCGCGGGTGGCGCAGGAGTTCGCGCGGCTGGGAAGCTCCGGGCGCGCCATTCTGATTGAGGAAGTGAGCGATCCCGAGTTCATGCGCAGTCACCTCGCTGTCGCGGGCGGCGCGGTGTCCCAGGATCAGGCTTATTACCTGGGCCACAACGCGTATTACAAGCCCCCGGACTTTCTGGCTCAGCCCATCGTCCTGAATACCGTGATGGCCAGCCTCGAGGACCGGGATGCCAACGTTCGCGCCGCCGCCCTGGATGTGCTTCGCAAGGTGCATGGCATTGAACAACAGCAGGACTTTCGGGCTGCGCTCGAGAAACTGCGGCAGGAGCGCAACCCGCGGCTACAGTTGATCGCGGAACGTGTGCTGGGTGGCAAGAATCTGTCAGAAGCGCTCGAGGACGTCCAACCCGGCTCCGTTCTCGATTTCAGCTTTTTCGTGAAAAGGGTTGAGCCCATGCTGGCCACGCCGGGGGCCGACGGCAAAGCCTGCGTTTTTTGCCACGCCAGTCACGTGATTTTTAAATTGCAGCCGCCCAATGCGGAGGGCTCCTTTTCGGACCAGGATAGCGAGGAGAACTACAAGTACGCGATGCGCGTGGTGGACATCAACGATCCCTCGCACAGCCTGATGCTGATCAAGCCCACGCGGCCCACCGATTCGGGCGGTGATGTCGCCGATTACTTGGCGACGCATAACGGCGGCCAGCGCTGGCCCGGCAACGAGTCGAGCTGGCAGTACAAGACCATTCTGGAATGGATCCGGGGAGCCACGCTGCAAACCGCAGAAAACGTTCGGGCAGCGAAATAGGGCAGCGTCCTAATTCGAACCGCGTGCTGGAGTCCAGCGTATGGTCCTGAGCGAAGATCCCTGAGCTTTGACTCGGTTCCAGCCAGGGCTAGGCACATGTTCCCTCCGGCGAACCTCAAGGAGGTATAGGTCCCATCAACGAACCGTCCAGAAGAGAGTTTGTTCGCATTGCACTGCCAGGCGTTGCGGCACTTGCAACCGTTCGAGCCTTCGGTGCTGCCTCGGCGCGTTACGCGCCGGGCTTCGCCGTGCTCAAGCAGCTTCCACCGGCGTCAAAAGCGCCTTCCTCGGTCATCGGTGGCTTGCAGATCGGCTGTATGACCTGGAGCTTCCGTGATCTCCCGTTAGGCGATGCGCTCCAGAACATCGTGAACATCGGTTTTTCGAGCGCGGAGCTTTGGAATGGCCACCTGGACCCCTTCAAGGCGGCTGACTCCGAACTCACCATCTGGAAAGAGCGGTTCACGAGCGCAGGCGTCAAGATTACATCCTATTTTGTGGATGTGCCAAGCAATGCCAGCGACGAGCAAATCACGCGCTGCTTCGACGCCGGGAGAACACTCGGGGTGGGTGTCCTTAGCGGAAATTTCAATACGGTCTTGCTCCCTCGGCTTGACCGGGCCTGCCAAAGATACAAAATCGCGGTGGGGCTGCATAATGAGGTTTACAACCCTCCCGATCCCCATGAAGTGGGTTCAGCCGCCGGCTATGTTGAGGCGTTCCGGAAGACGTCGCCCTGGATCGGCGCCACCCTCGACGTAGGTCATCTCTACTCCGACGGCGACGATCCGGTCCAATTTATTCGCGATCATTTGAGCCGCATCGTCAGCATTCACTTGAAGGATGAAGGCAGAGATGCTAGGACCACCGACTATCCATTCGGCAAAGGGCCTACGCCCCTCGTTCCCATTTTGCATACCTTGCAAGCCTTGCACTTCAAGCGCGGCGCAAATATTGAGTGGGGAGTTCAGAACGTTGACCCGGTGAAGGGGGTTGCGGACGCCCTCGCCTACGTCCGGCACGCCCTAGCCTCAGAACTCCTATGTTAGCGATCCAGAGATGTTAACGTCGGTGAGCCGAAAAGCCAGAATTGGGCCGGTGGCGAACATGCGGGACTGTTGGGTGTTTAACTCGGTCAGGAGTTTTTGAAGAGCCGTTGCTACCTTGCCCG
>DATDGP010000389.1:0-2796 GCA_036522035.1 Terriglobales bacterium | reverse complement strand
AGTTTATCGAGTGGGCTCCATTGCGCGCGCTGCCGCGCATCGCCATAACGGTGGATTATCTCGGTACAGACGAAATCCGGTAGCGAGCGGCTGTATGCCAGGGCTTTTTGGCGGGTCTTCTCGATCCTGGCCTGGGCATCCGCCTCGGAGAGCCGTTGGGACCACGCTAAGACGCTCCACGCCAGCAAGACAATCAACGCCTTCTTGAGGCCATGGATCACTCCGCCAGTATTACACGCCGGGATTATCTGCTCAACAGGCTGACAATGTAGGATGGTACCTGAGGAGGAAGGTCGAGATGCGCCGTCTCCTGATACTGACGCTGATCGCTACTCCAGCCCTGTTGGGCGCCGATAAGACGACCGACACGATGCTCCAGATCCTGCGCGATCTGGCCGGCCTGCAAGATCAGATGAAGATCCTGCAACAGTCATTCGAAGGAAAATTGAATTTGAGCCTGGCCAACGCGGCGCAAGCGCGCGCCGCTGCCGAACAGGCCGGCAAGTCGACCGCGGCTCTGGGTGACCGGCTGCAAAAGGGCCTGCAGGATCAGCAGGACCAGCAAACCAAGACCCTCTCCACGGTGGCAGCCCTAGCAGCCCGTGGTAGTAGTCAGCATTTCTCGGACGGTGCGTCGCCGATTAGTCACCCGAGATATGCCTGACGCAGGCGAACACGTTGAAGCACCTGGAGAATATCCTGGCCGCGCTCGCCGAATGGCACTTTGTGAAGCAAAGTATGGGGAACTCTTCTCCACCGGTCCGAAGAGCAGTCTGGACCACTCCAATACCCGCAGGAGAAGCTCAAAAAGTTGAAAAGAAAGCCCCTGTAACCGCCTGGGCTTACCCACTCCCATCGCCTTCCGCAGGATCAAGGACAGGTTGAAAGCGGCTCCGTGCACCAGCAATCGCTTCAGGATATTCTGTCGACCTTGCAGGTGCACGCGCCGCATGCCGCCGGTCTCGTATAGGTGCGCGAAGCTTCTCTCGGTCAATTCGCTCCGCAGTTTCTGCAGCCGTTTGTTGCGTTCGCCGCGCACCCGTCGCCGATTCTCATACGTTCGCTCCTGCTCTTCGGCCTTCCCTTCGCCCTGCCACTTCCTTCGCCCACGTTCCGGTTCCGGGATGTAACTCCGAATCTCCTGCGCGTGGACATCTTTCAGCACTGCACCGCTGTGATAGCCCTTGTCGGCCACCACCTCTTCCACTCCTTGCTGGTTGATTTCGCGGGCGACCGCTTGGGCTTCTCCCAGCGTTTTCTGGATCGTCGTGGTGTCCCCTTCGTTGGCTGGTTGCAGCGTCAGCGCGAGCAGCGCTCCGGTGGTGAGGTCCACGGCATGCTCGGCCTTGTGTGCCAAATGCGTGCGGCCGTCCTTCATCTTGGTGATCCGCGCATCCGGGTCGCTGGGGCTCATCCACTCCTGATTCGATCCCTTCTTCTTCCGCTTCCGATCTAGTCGCGCCAACTGTTCCCGCGTCGGATTCTCCATCCCCGCCGCCTTTGCCAACTCCTTCAGATAGTCGTTGTAGCTTTGCCCGTTATCCCGCCGCACAATGCTCTTCAGCGCTGCGTTGGCTTCCAGTGTCGTGGCATCAATCGACACCGTACGCCCACTCACCAATCCTCCTTCATTGAGAATCTTCAATACCCAGCGGAAAACTGCCTTGTGCGTCTCCAGCCAATACAATCGGCGCGTTCGCGAGATCGTTGAATGGTCGGGTGTCGCCTCGTCCAACGCGTAACCCAGGAACTTCCGTAACGACAAAGAGTCGGCCGTCCGCCACGCGATCCCGCGCTCCGAATCCAATCCCTCGAAGTAGCCGATCAGCAGGGACCGAAAGTATACGCCCGGCGCGATGCTCGGCCGACCGTACGGGCTCTTTTCATAGAACTTCTGGCAGAGCCGCTCCACCTTCACATCGAACTTGTGCGCATCCAGAAGCTGGCTCAGCCGATCATAGAAAACATTGGCCGGAGTCTCGACTACCTCGCTGGTTGCGATCCACAGATCCTGCTGCCGCTCCCGCTTCCGCCGAGTTCCCATCGCCATGTCAAATAGACGTTCAGATCATTTCCGAGGTCACATGTTTTGGCGCGATAATCTGACTACTACCACGGGCTGCTAGGCGGCCGTTGGAATCAAAATTTCAAATATTTTTGGCTAGCATTCAGATCCTGGTTGCGGAAAAACTCGAAGGCCGTGCCGTGGACTTGGTTGGTTCCGGACTTAATCACCGCGTTGACTTGAGCGCCGCCGTACACGCCGATGTCGCCGCTCGAATTGGTGCCGGATACCTTCACTTCCTGGATATCGTCTATCGGCGGCGTCACATTTTGAAACGCGTTTTCCAGCTCCATGTCGCTGACACCATCCAGTGTGAAGGTAGTGCCTTGGTACACGATTCCATTCACGGCCGCGGTGATGGAACCATTGGCGCCTATGCCGGATCCTGATTCCGCCGAAGAGCCGATGCCGGTTTTCACCGCTCCCGGCATGATCTGGACCAACTGGGAGTAAACCCGCCCGAAGAGCGGCAACTCTTCAATTTGGGTGGTATTCAGATCGTTGCCCATGGCAGAGGTCTCGGTATCCACCAGTTGGGCGCTGGACTGGACCTGAACCGTATCGGTCTGCGCGCCCACCTGCAAGCTGAAGTCGACCGTGCTCAGGCTGTCCACGATAACTACCACTTCTTTGCTTTCGGCGGCTTTGAACCCCTTCGCGCTGACGGATACGGTGTATTTACCGGGCGGCATATTGGGAGCCAGATATTCGCCGGCATGGGTGGTGGTAAC
>DATDGP010000388.1:0-3217 GCA_036522035.1 Terriglobales bacterium | reverse complement strand
GGTTTTTTTATCCTGATCAGTGCGCACGATGACCTCTTCGATGGCGGTACGGAAGATCATCTTTTTAAGTGTCGGAGGGCAGTGACTACTTTGCCATACTCCAGCGAAGTTCTCACCCATCGAACGTATTCTGTTTTCCTCTTCAAGTGATAACGAATATCTCTTCCCATCCAGATTGGAAAGCCGTTGTTTGATTGTCTCGATCTCTTCCAGCTTCTCGTTCCACCGTCGTTCTAGCTCGCTGGCGGCAAGCCGATTCCGAGCGTCTACCATGTCGTATTGTTCAAAGGCCTTCTTCGCCTCATACTCCAGTTGTTCCAGTTTGCTTGACAGGGCGGCACGTTGTGCGGCATCCCCGGCGCTCAATTCTTCAAGCGCTCGCAGACTGGCTTCCACACCCAAAGGCGCGATCACCTTCAGTAGCTCTTGTCCCACATGCCGGTCGACCAAGCCACCGCCAAAGCCGATGCAATACTGCCCACCGTCGTCGTAGTCGCCCTTGCAAAGGTATCGCGCGTTGGTCCCACGGCCTCCCCAATAGCGGACATGCAGCTTGCGCCCACAATGGCCGCAGCGGAGAAGCCCCACCAGAAGACCTTGGCCGGCGCGAATCGCCGCCATCGATTCGTCCCCCTCCCCGTTCACGGAATTACGCCGCGTCATTCTTCGGTTCTCTTCATAGGTAGCCCAGTCAATATAACCCACATGATGATCGCGGATGAAGACGCGGCATTCTTCGGCGGGACGCATCGCGCTCTGGCGTTTTTCAAGCCGGCCCTCCACCAGCAGTGTTGTTACCGGCCGCCGGCCCCAAACATAAGAGCCAGCGTAGAAGGGATTGCACAGAATGTCGCGGACCAAGCTCTGCGAGGGAATCTTCCAGACGAGCTGCGTTCCTTGGATGGGGTTGGCAGGCAGCTCTACATCATGATCACGGAACCATTGAAATGTCTGACGCACGCTCCACAGTTCCCGAAACTTAGCGAATACGAGTTGAATCGCCTCGCAGACCCGTCGATCGGAATGAAACATCACCTTACCCAGAGGGTCACGGGCATACCCCACTGGGAGTCTCTTGAACAGTTCCCCGCGGCGCGCTTTGGACTCCTGACCCGCGAGCAATCGTTGGCGTATGACCTTGAGTTCGACCACGCTAAGCGTCCCTTTGATGCCCAACACGAGCTGATCATCGAGATAATTCAAATCGTACACCTGCTGCTCGTCGGCAATGAGCGTTCCAAAGACCTGGCACACTTCTAAGAGTCGGCACCAATCCTTGTCCGTGCGGGACAGCCGTGATACCTCCCGGCTGCCGACGATTCCGACCTCTCCGAGAGCTACTAAGCTGAGGACACGCTCGAAGCCTTCCCGTTGCGCGGATGCAATGCCCGCACTCGAACCCAAGTCCGTATTGATGATCTCCACCTGGTTCCAGCCCAACGCACGCACGCGTTCGGCCACGGCATACTGCAGGTGTTGGCTTTCCTTGTTCTGCCGAACTTGTTTATCACTGGACTGCCGTAGGTAGACAATCGCTTTGCGAGCTAGATGCTCCGGTTTGATCTTGAGACTGCACAAGGCTTCTGTCATCGACTCTTCCTCCTTTTTCGTGAAAGACCACTACCAGAACGCGGGCCATTAGATCGATCAGATCGGCGCGTGTCGCTGCGTCCATTGGCACGGCGTCGCATTCCTTTCGGATCAGCAGGGCCAGAAACTGTAGTTGCACCACGAGGACCTCCCTTAGGTTCATCAACAGCCGTTTGCAAAAGGTTATCGTGGACGTGATCTTTGGAGGCGAGTTGTGGGGCGATCAATGAGGCGAGAGATAGAAGAGCTTCCTTATTCAGATGCGGTCGTTCCGTGATCTTGATCTCGATGCAATCCCGCGACAGCATCCAGACCGGAATCTTTAATCGCCTCCCGGCTGGATCAATGACAGAGATCGCTCCATCTCCCCGCTTCGGTCTGCGAAGGATGTGCAAGCAGGTACCGTGAAGCGGGTGAAAGGGGTAGAACACCTGAACGTCCTGAATGTCGGCGCTTAGGGTATTGTGGGCGTGGGTGTTTTCATCCGCACCTGCATTGCGTCGTGCCCGGCGGAGGCTTGTCGCCCGATGGTCAGCGCTGGATCTCGTGCCGAGCGAATTTCTTTCTCTCCGTCCGCGTGCTATCTCGCCTCTTTCGCCGGCTCTTCCTCGAGGCGCTGCAACAGGCGTTCGATTCCGGCCAACTGCAATTCTTCAACGCCTTGGAATCTCTTCGTGAGCGGCAGCCCTTCGTGCAGCTTTTAGAGCGAGTGAGGGCTCGCAAATGGGTCGTCTATGCCAAGCGTCCCTTTGCCGGTCCTCAGCAGGTTCTCGACTACGTGGGCCGGTATACCCACCGCGTCGCGATTTCCAACCACCGCCTGCTCGACATCGAGAACGATCAGGTGCGCTTTCAATGGAAGGATTACCGCGACGGCGGTCAAGTCAAAACGATGACGTTGGCCGCCGACGAGTTCATCCGGCGTTTCCTACTACACGTCCTGCCGGATGGATTCCAACGCATCCGCTACTACGGTTTGTTGGGGAACCGATATCGCAAGCAGAAGCTCGATCAGTGCCGTCTTCTCCTCGCCATGCCGGCCTCCGTAGCCGAGCGGGCCAGCCCAGCCGACAAGGACTACCGGGACCGCTATGAAGAACTCACCGGCGACTCGCTACATCAATGCCCGCAGTGCAAGCTAGGCCGGATGCTGGTAGTGGAAATTTTGCCGCCCTTACCGTGTAGGTCGGCGCCGCCCATCGATTCGTCATGATCCTTTGCGCGCCTCTAAACGATGGACTAATGGCTTGGCGTTGCCAGTGCCGCGCCGCAGTCTTGCTGATTTTGCCCGTTTCCGATAAGGTGCGCTTCAACACCACCCGATGGCCGCGTCCCACACGCTTTTTCCTCACTCCAGACCGGGAGCGCAGGGGCGCTTCACGCCGAAGGTGGCGCCGATACTGCTCCCCTCCCCAGCTTGCTGGTCCAGACGAGCTATTCAATACCCATAAGCCGACCGTTCCCGGAGCGGTTTAGTCCAATCCATTTGGGTGTGGCTACTTTGGAACGACGGTCCAGACGCCGGGGTAGAGGCGGCGTTGGTCCTGCTCGATGTGGAATTGCCAGTATCGGTCAAAGTCTCCTGACAGGTACACGGCTCGAAGTTGGACGATGGCCTCGGCCATTT
>DATDGP010000387.1:0-2403 GCA_036522035.1 Terriglobales bacterium | reverse complement strand
ACCGTGGCACTTGCCGGTGAACCACAAGCCAAGTCACCAGGATCTCCGTCAGAGCAGCAGCCACTGCCCACAAAAAGACAGGGCGGGTGAAGCGGGAAGGGAATGTTCGATTCGTGACCATAAGGACAACTCCTATTTACAGAGAGTAAAGTGTACTTGACATATTGTCAAGTGTTATTTACTTATTCCTGCGCGGAGCCTGGGTCGCACATATCCATGTGAGATCAGGTCCCTCCGGCGAAGATCCATGATTCCTCTCACCAGCTCTGGGAGACGAGTTTGCGAGCGCCGGGCTTAGGCAAGCAGGCGCTCGCCTTGTTCTCTTAGAGTTCTCCGTCACGGGAAAACGAGCCGGGATGACGCCGGTAAAGAACGACCGAATATGTCTCGCCGACAAGCCTTGATTGTTGACGTAATATCACTTTTACACTCAGAAGCCGTTGTGAGTGAAACGCACTTTTTCGCAAACTAGTAACGGGATGACCGCCTATTCCCGCAAGTAGCTGCTAGAGTCGTTCCGAGTCGACGAAGCAATCCGAGGAGGGCAGGTATGAAAGCCCGTGTAGCACGTTGGAATAAAGTGTTTGCAGCTACGCTGGTTCTGGCACCTGCTGCGGCCGCGCTTGTGGGTTGGACGTACGAGCAGGTCGGCCGTCGGCGTGACCGGCAGCTGTACCCTCAGATTGGACACTCGATTGACATCGGCGGCCGGAGCCTAAATATCTACTGTTCAGGTATAGGTAGCCCAACGGTGGTTTTCGAGGCCGGCGGCAATGGTGGTGGATTCAGCTGGGCGTTGGTGCAGCCCAAGGTAGGCGAGTTCACCCGCGCTTGTTGGTACGATCGCGCGGGTGAAGGCTGGAGTGATCCGCCATCGGATGCTCGTACGTCCGCATCGGTCACCAACGACTTGCACGAACTGCTGAAACGTGCCAACGTGACCCCGCCTTATGTGGTTGTCGGGGCTTCGATCGGCGGTGAGTACGTTCTTGTCTTTACGGCGAAGTTCCCCTCAGAGGTAGCTGGTATGGTGCTAGTAGATTCCAGCCACCCGGACCAGCGTGAGCCGCCCAGTATGAAGAGCTCGTTTAACCTCATGTCTTCATTTCAGCGGCAGGTGCATTGCACAGCTCTTCCGGTAATGTCGCGATTCGGAATCCTGCGCCTGATGCAGCGCCCGCGATCCGGCTTCAGGCCGCCAAGCCTCGCGCCCGAACACGCAGCGGATGTGAGCCAGGTGTTTCGAAACCGTCCGGTTACGGTTGCAATGGCACTTGAGCAAGTCTGCGCCGCAACGAAGAACGGTAAGTTCGTCCCGGAGAGCGGCACTGGCAATCCCGATCTCGAAAATGCAGTACGCGCCGCTGGCGGGCTTGGGAATCTTCCCCTGATCGTCCTCACTGCGGGCCAGCAAGGACCTGGGCCGCCCGATTCTGTCGAAGCTCGCGAGGTAGCTGAATTCCACGAAGTGTGGGTGCATCAACTGCAGGCCCAGCTAGCCAGTTTGTCAACTCGGGGGCGGCAGATCGTCGTCGCCAACAGCGGTCACGGCATTAACTATGAAGCGCCGGACGCGGTTATCAATGCGGTTGGAGATGTGGTTAACGAGGCCCGTGCGCTCTCACTGACCCAGGGGGCGAAATGAGTCCGCGCGAGCGTCTAAAAAGGTAGCTGACGAAATCAGATGGGATGAGAAGGCCGGTCTCCGACGGGATGCAGTACGCTCCCAAGTTATCGACGTGCTTGAAGCACAAGAGATAAGAGATAAAGGAGACCGGCAATGAAGAAGGTTAGCACCGTAGCGGCGAAGCAGAGCAGAAAAACTTCAGAGCAGAAGTTCAAAGATACGACGCGGGGCATGAGTCGTTTGAAAGCGGTGTATCGCAGCTGGGCGATTCCCTGTGCGGGAAGAGACGTCTACTATGCCCGTCATCGAGCCGAGTGGTTAGCAAAGATCCGCGAAGCCGGCGTCCGCCGTCGAGCCGAGCAACTCTACCAGCACCTGGACGTGCTGCGACACTTGTGCCAACAGGCTCGGCGTGAACTGTTAGCGGAGAGTCACACGCATACGATCATCACCAAGCTGCGGCAGATTCCGTCGGTGGGTCCGATTCGATCGGCGCTCCTGGTGGCTCTGACCCAAACATCGATAGCCGATAATGGATGATTGCCCAAGGGGTAACAAAGGATATCCTCAAGCGTATCCTCGGCTAGGCTCGCGAGAACTACGGGCGGCATCGCAGGTTTGCCCCAAACCACAACTTCAAAGTCGTTCATCACAGCGCTGCCGACGGTGATTGATTCCAAGCGCAACAGGGATACGGCAGCTTCTCCGAAGCCGTGACGGTGGACGGCAGGTCATCCACATTCACGCCCAAGGCCTCGATAGTCCTGGCTGAGACG
>DATDGP010000386.1:0-14481 GCA_036522035.1 Terriglobales bacterium | reverse complement strand
GATCACGCTGGCGGTGGCCACCGTGATTCTGGCTCTGGTCGCCCTTTTGGCTGGATACATCCCCGCAGCCAGAGCGGCTCGGGTGAATCCGACAGCAGCGCTGAGGCATGAATGAGAACGACACTTGGCCGTCAGCACATGGCTATCAGCCCCGGCTGAAATCAAGCGTTTAGAGTGTTGCCAGCGTCCAGCTCTAGCTGAAACTCATTGCTAATAACCGTATTCTTGCTTCACTCGTACGCCAGCGCGTCAATCGGATCCTTCTGCGCTGCTTTGAGCGCCGGGTAGACGGCGCCGATCATCGACCCCACGATAGCGATGATGGTTGTCTCCACGATCCAACGCGCAGTGAATTCCACTTGCGCTGTGGGCATCTTGTAACGAATGGCATTGGCCGCCAGAATGCTGATGATGACACCGGTGATCACCCCAGCTACGGCCAGCAGCAGTGTTTCACGCAAGATCACGCGCACAATGTAAATCTTGGATGCGCCCAGAGATTTGAGGATCCCGATCTCCCGTGTCCGCTCCATGACGGCTGTGTACATGGACTGGAAGATCACAAGAAACCCGATGACCACGGCGATCCAGATGACGATATCGATGAACTTCGAGAGCAGGGGAATGTTGTCCGCAGACATGATGGAGAGCCATTCCTTCACGCTCACGATGTTGTAGTTCTCCATTCCCGGAATGGCGTTCAGTTGCTTCGCTACGAGGTCCGCGTTCTTCGGATCGTCGAGTTTTACGTAGAACATGGTCGCCTTGCCCTCGGTCCCAGTCAGATCCTGTAGGGTGGTTATCGGCACAAAGAAACGGGAACCTCGTCCCTGGGGCACGATGCCGGACACATGGAACTTGTGATTCAGCGCGTTTACTGTGGAGCCTACCTGCACCTTGTTGGTGGCTGCATAGTATTCGTCAACGATCATGTCGTCGGAACCTTCGAACGGGCCGCCGGATAGATAACGCATGGGGCCACCCAGGGCCTCCCAATCTTTGAGATCAATCCCATTGAGAAGCTCAAGCTTATTCGTGGTCTGGATCACCACCGGTGCTACCGCCACTACATGCGGTTGTTTGCGCAAGCGATCGGCAACCTTGACCGATACCGGCGCACTCGAAAACGCCGCAAAATTCGATGATCCGGGTGGCTTCACCATCACGTCGGCACCGATGCCTTCCTGGCGCTTTCTGCTGTCATTCAGCGTCCCCAGAGCGAAGCCGACGATCAGTAGGATCAGCACAACTTCAATGGCCACAGCCAACACGCTGATGATCGAGCGCAAAGGCCGGTGCATCAGGTTGGAGACGATCATCTTGTTCATATGGGTATCCTTACTTGACGCCCCGCAGCCCAATCCATTGAAACACCATTGGCGGAGGAGCGTTTAGTATTGCGGATCTTTGGCAGGATCTTGCCCAGTCTGGGCCGCGCTCGCGCTCCTTGCGTCCAAATCAACAAGCTTCGACCCCGGGGGCTGTTGCAAGATGAACTGGTCATCCTGGATGGTTTCGTTCAGCCGCAATTTGGTGACTGCCAGCCGAAAGCTAAGTTCTTCGATCGGACGCTGGATATCGATGATATCGGGGAACATGATGCCATGATGGTCAGAAACGTTCTCATAACGAGCATACGTGACCAACTGGCCCTTCGCGTCGTAGATGAACTGTTCGTGCGGAAGCAGGGTGTCGCGGCTGAAAGAAATCTTGCGGGAGAGCGCCCACTGGCCCTGGCTCCTGCGAATCACGGTGACCACATAAGTCGCCTGCTCCACGGTCTTATGGGTCTTTGGATCCTTCACCATCTCCGTCCCGTTTTCCAACACCGCGATCTCGTCTTCCGGGTCGATGTGCTTGAGCACCAGGGCGTCGGTGATGACTTGCGGCCGTAGGTTCTCCAGCGGATTGTCCGAGGGCTTGCCCATGAGGCGGCTGGAACCGACAAAAAACTGGTTTTTCGGAGGCCACGATACCTCAAACGTGTTGCCGTTGCTGGCCATATCGAAGACCCGGCTGCGTACCACAGGGGCCTGCATAAACATACGCAGCAACTCCGGTTTGCGCATCAGGATGTAACCACTCAGCTCGGCGTAATCAGTGACTTTACCTTTTTTCTGTCCGCCTGCCGAGAAATCGACGTCAACATTGGCGATAAAACTCTGCATGCGATCAGCCTGGCTATTGATCTTCTCGACCAGTTGCTCCAAGGTGGCATCCTTGAGCATGGCGGTGCTCAAGTGAGAGGTGACAACGTGTGAACTCCGAAGCAGACATCCGCTCAGGGGCAGCATCGCCAACAGCAGAACCAGGGCTTTAGGCAAGTAGGCATCTCTCATGTAAAAACAAATCCGCATTTAAGGTGCTGCCCCTAAGTATATCGAAAGGGAGGCAATTCCGGGTTCCTGTCGGCACGACAAAGCAGGGCAATTTGAGAAAAAGAACGGCGGCTGGCTTTAGTGGCTCGCGTTCTCGGCCACTGCCCGGCGATAGGCGGCCACGTTGCGGGCATGTTCGTCGGCACTCCGCGAGAACCTATGGTGGCCCTGGTTGTCGCTTACAAAGTAAAGATATTCAGTGCTGGCAGGGTGAAGAGCTGCTTCCAGTGCGGCTTTCCCCGGACTGCAGATCGGCCCCGGAGGCAGCCCGGGATAGCGGTAGGTATTGTAAGGCGAATCAAAATGCAGGTCGGAGGCGTAGATGGTTCCGCGATAACGGTTGTTCAGCAACGCCGCGTAGATGACCGTCGGGTCGGTGGCCAGCACCATGTTCTTCCTGAGGCGATTGTAGAAAACTCCTGCGACCTCGGGCCGCTCTTCGGCAACGGACGTCTCCTTCTCGACCACGCTGGCCATGGTCACAACCTCGTGAAAATCCTGGGTTACGCCGGCTTCGCGCGCGGCCTGCCGGAAACGACGCACCATGGCTGCGGCCATGTCATGCGCAGACTGCGTCCGTGTGAAACGATAGGTGTCAGGAAAAAGATAACCCTCGAGGCTATGCGCCTGGGGATCGAGATCGCGAACCATCCCCACCTCATTTCGGGCGACGGCCAGGAAGTCCTCGGCCTTACCCAGTCCTGCGCTCTGGACGGCTGCCGCGATATCGAACATGTTGAAGCCTTCGGGAACCACCAGCGTCCGGACGTAAATATCGCCGCGCGCGATCCGGTCATAGACCTCACTCAGACGCGACGGATGGTCGAAAGCGTACTCGCCCGCCTTCAGCGGTTTGCGTCCGTGCACATAATGCCACAGCACGAACTCCCATTGGCTGCGGATGATCCCTTCTTTCTTGAGGGTGGCGGCGATGTGGCGCGCCGATGATCCAGCCTTGAGCTGCACCAGGTGTTCCTGAGACGGTCCCGCCGGCGCCATCAGGCCAAACGCCAACCAGGCGGCCGAAGCAAGGACCGCTATCGCCAACGCTCTGAAGAGAAATCGCAACATGTTTCGAAGAGGAACTGATCCTGGCCACATTGTAACGGCATTGCGCTTCAGGGCTGCATTTCGAACGGACATGCACCTGAGGAGAAGACATAAGGTGAAAGACCGAGAACCACGGATCTTTAGAGCTCCAGGTGCAGCCGAACGGCCCCTACTACGACGGGGCCGCGGTCCTGGTTGTATCCGGGATGAACAATGTATTGCATGTTGGGTGAGATGTAGAACCCTCGCCAGAGGTGGGCGTTGTAGTAGCCCTCCACGATGTTTTCGCGACCGTACGTCAGTCGGCCGTCGCCTAGCAGAAAACCCTCTCCACCGAGCGCTAAATACTTCTGGTGGGCGCTGGAGATGGCGTTGCTCATATAGACCAGGCCCAATTTATCCCAGTGCCGGTGCCAGCGGTCCAGGCGCCAGTCCCCGCCAAACTCGACCGACTGGTTGACCTCCGTATAGGCAAAGCTTTCGTTCTGGCCTTCGTTCCAGCCCAGCCGTCCAAAGCCACGCAGGCTGTTGGTAATCTCGTGCTCGAAGTTGAACCCGAACCCGTATTTGATTCGCCCTTGCTGCCGGGTGGCCACGATGTCCGGTTTTGGAGTTTGCCCCGCGAGAAACGCGTCGACCGCCTGACGATAGCTGCCCATGTTGGCGTGGTTCACATAGCTGAGAAACAACAACACCGTGTGGCGGTCCTTGACGAACTTGGGCCGCAACTCCAACTCGGTGTTCTCCGACCGCGCCCGCGCAATGTCGGCATCGAGATTGGGCCCGTTGGCCACCTTGGGCATAAGGCCCTCGGCAAACCGCAAACCCCAATTGCGATCCTCGTACTCGATCATCGCGGCAAACGTATAGCCGCGGGTGTCGGCAGCGTAGTCGTAACTGCCGTTGTTGTCGGCGGTCCAATTGAGGAATTGAAGATGGCTGTCACTCCCCACGGGATTCACGTCAAAGAAATCAGCCAGGCTGATCTTGCCGGCGCGCACCTCCCAACGTCGCACCGGCATCGAGGTCAGGATGGAGTTGGTGGGATTCCGCTCCTGGGGCTCTCTTTCTTCACTGAGCGCGAAGACTTTGTGAAACTCGGCTCGCGCGATGTAGGGTGTAACACCCAGGTTTGGATTTCGGACCACATCCAAGTTGGTGAACCCGGCCAGCCCCAGGGCTTCTCCGATGCCGTGGCCGCTGGCGCTCTCCACGTCGAACAGGACTTCGGTGCGGTCATTGAATGCGTACGCCGTGTAGAGGGTCACCACCTGCGAGGTAACGGCTTGTCCTGGAGCGGTCAGGCTGTTGGGACCGGAATAGGGGGCGTGGAACGGCAAGTGCCCCTGAAAAATGATGTTCACCTGCCCCGAGACCCACCAGGGTGCCGTCTCGGAATGGGGAAACATGGTGGGCGGCTGATCCGACGTTTCCTGTGGGGGATTTGGGTCAACGGGCGCCCGCTGGGCTGGGGAGCTCTCGAGATCGAGAGGACCCTGCTGGCCACCGCTGGTGCCGCACCAGGCCACCGTCATAAACAACACGATGACGGTCTTCAACCATATTGGGCGTGGGTTCAGCAAACTCCATCCTCTCCGTATCAGCCGTAATCATTTGAGGCCCGCGCGCAAGGCGGACACTCGACGCCAAAGATGCTCGAGCGAAGGCCATCCATCAGGCTTTCGGGAACCCTTCGCCCGAGCGCTCTATTGAACGCGAACCGAGATGAAGAATCGATTAAGCGACCTCAGATTTTGTACTATACTGGGTATAGTATGTAAATTCAAGCGAGATGCCCGCCTGTGGCGCACAATGCGAGTGAAAAAAGGCCCGTACTGGTCCGCGTGAACCGCATTCAAGGTCAGCTCGCGACCATCCGCAATGGCCATCGAGGAAGAAAAAGAATGTGCAAATAGCCGCTACATCAAATGACGTCTTTAGGACGTGGCCCGGGCCTGGAGGAACGATTGCAGGATCAGTACAGCGGCCATGCGGTCCACCGCTTGCGCACGCTTGCGGCTGCTGACCTCAGCTTCGCGCAGCAGACGGTTGGCTTCGGCCGAGGTGAGCCTCTCGTCCCAGAGATGGACAGGCAGGTGAAATCGTTGCCGCAGCTTCTCGGCAAATTCTGCCACTTTCTGTGACTGTATCCCCGCTTCCCCACTCATGCGCAGCGGATAGCCGAGCACGATCTCCTTTACTTCGTGTTGACGAATCGTACTTTCCAGATGCGCAAAGTCCGTGCGCTTGTTCTTACGCTCCAGGGTGTCGAGGCCCTGGGCCGTGATGCCCAGTGGATCGGACACCGCCAGGCCCATGCGGCGAGCGCCGTAGTCAATGGCGAGGATGCGACCGGGAGACCTCACGAAGGGATTATAAAGAGCGTGTCCAGGGACAGCTTCGAGATCTCGCCACACCCCCTTAGTCGCTGACCCGCTTTTGGGCTTGGTCGAAATAGCAAAGCTTGCAAGAAGGCAAAAACAGACGTTTTGATCAACCGATCTGACCCACTGCTTCTTCTGCCTTCATCCTGCACCGTTCCAGAGTTTCCTGCATCTGCTGGTGGAACCCGGACATCTGCTCCTCGGTAGCATCGGCGGGAACATTCATCGGACTGCTAAAGTAAGCGCAAGCGCGCGCAAACGGTTTAGGGATGATCATCTGGTCCCACGAATTCAAGATCCAGGCGTCGTCGATCGCAATGTAGAAGCAGTTGATGCTCTGTCCGGTCTTCTTGGCCAGCAAAACAGGCCCCGGCTTTGCGACATAGCGAGGACCGCGGGGGCCGTCGATCGTGAAGACCGCTGGGTGTCCGGCTTCGAGTTCCTCGCGCATGCCCATCATCGCACCCACGGCGCCACGCGAACTCGAGCCCCGTACCGGTCGATAGCGGAGTTTGGAAAGGATGCGGGCGATGTACTCGCCGTCAAAGCTCCGGCTGATCATCACCGCGACCTGCTTGCCTCGGAAGCGAAAGCCCGCGGGAATCACACAGCGATGCCAGAAACACCAGATGCCGTTGGGCGCTCCCCACCCGTCGCTCAAGCAGCCGGGTTCGCGGATCACGTTGAAGCGCAGGGTGGGACCGATCCAGCGGATGAATAGATATCCCGCCCAGGTGATTAGCCAGAGTGACAGCTTCTCGCGCAAGGAAAACGTGCGCTCGTTGCTCCCCGCTCGACTGCTGGGCTCAACCTGTGGCGAGGTTGTCACAGGTTGATTCTAAATCGTTCCACCGCAACCGAAGAGCGCCGAGCCATGGACAAGATTGTTTGCGGGCCAACGTTCGAGATCTTGTCGGCCCACCGCCGAGCATCGACAGAGTCGATCCCTTAAACATCCCCCGGCAGGCTCAGCGCGTTGAGGGATGAGACTACGCGTATTTGATCCATTTCATGATTTCCGGCAGGGTTGGCTTCTTCCCGTACATTAGAACACCGACACGGTAGATGCGCCCGCACAGAATCATCATCCCGTAGATCGTGACCAGCAATAGACCTATAGAGAGCCCGATTTGCCACGAGGGCACGGTCTGGTCCAGCGCAATCCGGGCGAACATAACTAGAGGAGACGTTAGGGGAAAGATTGACGCCCACATTCCCAACTCCGTGCCCGGGTTCTGGAGGATCTGGACGAGCACAATTACCGACGCGATCAGCGGGGTCGCGACCAGGAACTGCAGCTGCTGCGCTTCCTGCTCGGAATTGACCATGGCGCCAACGGCCGCGTACATGGTGCTGAACAAGACAAAACCGAGTAGAAAGAAAATGGGGAAGTAGAAGGCCAGCCTGAGCGATATGATTCCCTTGAGCGCGCCTGCCGCAGCCACGGCAGCCAGTTGGGAAAGAATCGCGATGCTAGCCGTCCAAATGGCAACTTGGGTCAGACCCACGGCGCCCACCCCAAGGATCTTACCGGTCATCATTTGGGTGGGTGTGGCGGTAGCCAGCATCACCTCCATGATGCGCGAAGTCTTCTCCTCCAGCACGGCCCGCATCACGTTCATGCCGTACAGCAGCACCGCCATGTACATGATCATGACTAGGCCGAAGACGGCTAGAAACGCGGTCAGGGGATTGCCGGCTGCGACGCCCGTCGGGTTCTCCGTTTGCATGTCCATGGGCTTGAGTGCGGTATCGATATCGGCGTCGCTCAGCCCTTTTTTCCTTAACGCAAGCCGGTGAACCGCACGGCCTACCAGCTGACGAATACCGATCGTATCGGTGAGATTCGATACATCGCGGGTGACATAGGTGATCTTGTTGGCCGCCAGAGCGTCATCCGTCGCCCAGACAACGCCGTCTATCTGTTTCTCCTTTACTTTCAGACTCAGGGCTGCACGTTCGCCTTCCGTGGCATTCGTATCTACATCGACCAGATACCGCGCGGCCGGCGTGCCACCTTGTGCGCGGGCCTCTTTGTCGTCGTCGGCCCCGGTTTGCAATTGGTCTCGGATCAAGCCTGCGGTCCGGCTGTCGGAAGCGACCACCACCACATGCCGCGCTGCTCCGGAGAGGCGGGTGGCGATCAGCGTGGGGAGTGCGGTGACACAAAACATGAGCGCCGGTATGAAGATGGTAATGAAAAGGAAGGATTTTGACCGCACCCGCTCCAGATATTCGCGCCGCGCGATCAAGAAAATGTTATGCATCGGTCTTACCTACCGTTTCGATGAAGATTTCTTCGAGTGAGGGTTCCATCAGCTCAAACTTGCTGACCCGTGAGCGCTCGGCCACCAAGTGCAACAGTTGTTGGGGATCAGCGCCCTCGGCCAGCCGAACTTCGACGTAGTTGCCATAGTTGTTGTAGGAGCCTACGAGCTGCGATTGGCTGAGGAAATTGCCATCACCTTCATACTCGATCTGCACGTTGCTCTTGCCGTGCCGGGCTTTGATTTCCTTGAGATCGCCCTGGAGCACCGACTTGCCGCGGTTGATCAGACAGATCGTGTCGCAGAGCTTTTCTACCTGGTCCATGCGGTGAGTGGAAAAAAGAATCGTCTTGCCCTTGCCCTTCAGATCCAACAAGGCGTCCTTGAGCAACGCGGCGTTGACAGGATCGAGGCCGCCGAAGGGCTCGTCCATGATGATGAAGTCGGGTTCGTGCAGCAAAGTAGAAATGAACTGGATCTTCTGCTGCATGCCCTTGGAGAGCTCTTCTACTTTCTTCTCCAGCCAGCCGGAAATCTCCATGCGCTCGCTCCAGGCAAGGGCCTGCCGCCTGGCTCGCGCGGCGTCCAGCCCGTGCAGCTGGCCGAGGAAGATGAGCTGGTCGACGACCTTCATCTTCTTGTACAGGCCACGCTCTTCTGGCAAATACCCGACGCGGTTCAGGCTGCTGCGTTCGAAAGGTTTACCGAACATCTGGATTTCGCCGGCATCGGGCACAGTGATCCCGATCATCATGCGGATGGTGCTGGTCTTGCCGGCGCCGTTCGGTCCGAGTAGGCCAAAAACCGCGCCCTGCTCGATCTGGAAGGAGAGATCGTCGACCGCCACAAACTGGTCGTAGCTTTTTCTGACGTTTTTCAGTTCAATCGTGTGCATTGGGGAGTACTCTCTGTTCAGTCCCTATACGTGAATCAGCAGGCAAAGTTACCCAGCTTCAAAATATTCGTCGATCCAGTTACGGACCTTCAAGCGGCGTTCGTCGCCAGTATCAAAACACAGGCCGTAGACCTTGTCCGTTGTTCGTCCCCAGCAGACGTAGGCGCGAAGGTTCAAGGACGGCAGACCGGGGAGCTCCAAACCCACCTTCACCGGCTCATTCGCAGGCAACGTCGAGCGCGAGCGTAGCGACAGCCCGCCGGAACTCACCTCCACAGTCAATACCGGAGCCCGGCCTGCGGAGGTTTCCAACAGGGCCTCGCTGACCACCGGCACGCGGACGTAACGCCGCAGCTCATTCATGACCAGCAGGCGAGTCGCGCGCACCATCTTGAGCACGCTGGGCCGGTCCAAAGGCTCGTCGAAGATGGCGTTGATCCCGTAGCTCGAGTGGCGCAACGCCTCCTTGGCATTGCGGGCGATGCCGTACATCACCATACGGCGGTTGGAATTGGAGTTGCGCACGGCATCGAGGATCCTTTCCGCGTCGGGATCGTAGAGCCGCAGCAAACAGGCTTCAAACTTCTGGCGCTGGAAAGAAGCCGCTGGGTCTCCTGGGAGGTTCACCACGTGAATCCCGAATTGCTTAAAGCAATCATGGAGAAAGGTGTTGCAGGCTTTATCGATGTGGACGCTCGCCGTACGGGCAACAATCTTATGAGGGCTGGGTGCTGGGGTACTCATGACTCCTGGGCCTGTTAACGGGATGTTGAAAATTCCTTTTTTAACGTCGCGGACGCCACGCGATTGCGGCCCGCCTGCTTGGCAGTATAAAGCGCGCTGTCGGCCGCCGCCACCACTTCATCCCGGGACACGCCGTGAAGGGGATAGTCGGCCACACCGCAACTGATGGTCACCGGACGAGGCACTCCGGGGAAGTCATGGGTTTCGACCTGGCGGCGCAGCTTTTCCGCTACGCGCATAGCGTTGCCGCCCGTGGTCTCGGGTACCAGGATGGCGAACTCATCGCCACCGTACCGGCAAACCATATCCATCTTGCGGAGTTGCTGCTTCAGGATCGAGGAGACCGACCTCAAAATCTCGTCGCCCAACAAATGCCCAAATTCGTCGTTCAGTTTCTTGAAGTTATCAATGTCCACCATGATCGCCGACATCCGTCCCTGGAAGCGGCCTGCGCGTTCCAGTTCTTCCATGATGCGCATCTCGAAGAACCGCCGGTTGTGGATTCCAGTGAGTCCATCGACGTATGCTAATTGCTTCATGCGGTCGAAGTTGCTGGCATTCTGGATGGCCGCCGCGCAGATGTCAGCTACCGATTCCAAAGGCTGTTTATCTTCGGCATCGAAGGCGTTCTTGCGGGCGCTGTCCAGAGCTAGGACGCCAAGCTTCTCGCCAAAGAAAATCAAGGGCACGCAAATCTCCGACTGGGTCTCGGCAAAACCGGCGACGTAGCCTTCGACACTGGAGACGTCGTTTTCAATGACCCCACGTCCGGTGTTGAGAGCGCGCGCCGCCAGACCAGCGCCGGGAGAAAGCATGGCCCCCATGCTGAAGCTCGACGTCAAATGTCCTTCGTGGGCGCGAAGGCGGAGCGTGTCACCTTCCACCAGGAGAACAGCCACGTGGTCTACCCGGAACCATTCAAGAAGCACGTGGCAAACCACGGTGAGAAGTTCGTCGAGATCGACCACGGCGGTCGTCTGCCGGGCCACAGCATTGATGGCCTTCAGTTGCTCGCCGCGGCGTCGTTCCAGAGAATGCAAGCGCGCGTTCTCCAGAGCCATCGATGCCTGGGTAGAGAACAAAGTGAGCAGATCTATCATTTCGCCGTCAAAATGGTCGAGTTCATCGCTTTGCAAATCGAGCACACCCATGACGTCGTTGCGCACGAGCAACGGAACCGCGACTTCTGATTTGGTCTCCAGGACCTTTGCCAGGTAGCGGGAATCCTTACTGACATCAGGAGCATAGACCGGCCGCATGAGCCGGGCGGCAGCACCCGTAAGGCCCTGATCGAGAGGAACGCGATACCCCACCTGTACCGCACTCTTGCCCAGGTGGGCGCAGACGTAGAGTTCGTCCTGCGCGGAATCCAGCAGAAGCACGGCCCCGTTATGAGCCTTAAAATGATCGCGGACGATGGTAAGGATCTGGTTCAAGACCTCGTCCAAGTCCACGGTCGAGAGGACCGCCTGGCTTGCATCGTACAAAATGGCGATCTTTTGCATGGATTCGCGCAACGAATCTATGTCTCCAAACGGAAAATTAGACCATCCGGGCTCCCGGCCGGGAAACCGCTTGATGACCGGAGGGAAAGGAGCACGAAGGTGGCGCTTCGTTGCCCACGATTGTACTGCGGAAACCGGAACGGGCGGAAAATTTTTTGCCGAGCCGGCTCCCCACAAAGGCGTTATGTAATTGATCTGACGAGAGGTTAGGAGATCACCGTCATAGCCAGAATCGGCGTCATCCACGCGTCATCGGTCCGGCTCAGGAAAAATGCGATGCCACCTTTCAGTGGCCACAACCTCCCATAAAGCACCTGCTGGGCAGGCTATTCCGGGGTTCTACCGATCACTGACGATGACGTTCGATTCCGGCGACTTCGATGAACGGTCTCATACGTTTGCTCCATCCCGCGTCCCTCTTATAGAATCACAGGTTCCCTTCGGCGCTCCGGCGTCCTTAGCAGAGCCCATCCGCATGAAAATCCACGAATACCAGGCCAAAACGATCCTTGCGAAGTACGGAGTTGCCATCCCCCGCGGCGAAGTCGCCCTCACCCGGGAAGAAGCTGAGGAGTCGGCCCGAAAACTGCTTCAGAACAGCGCCCAGGGTGTGGTGATAAAGGCCCAGATCCATGCCGGCGGACGCGGCAAGGGCGGCGGCGTGAAAGTTGCCAAGAATCTGGACGAAGCCAAGACATGGGCTGACAGAATCCTCGGCATGCGGCTGGTCACCCACCAGACGGGTCCTGGAGGCAAGATCGTGCAGCGGCTGCTGGTTGAGGAGACGCTGCCCATCGGGCGCGAACTCTACCTCAGTATCGTGGTGGATCGAGCCACAGCACGGCCGGTTTTCATGGCGTCGGCGGCCGGAGGCATGGAGATCGAGGAGGTCGCAGCCAACGATCCCGGCGCCATTCTAAAAGAGTCGATTGATCCGACCATCGGGTTTCAGCCTTTTCATGCTCGCAAGCTCGCGTTCGGGCTGGGACTCAAGCCCGAACAAGTCAAGGAGGCCGTGCGCTTCATGAGCGGCTTGTACCGCGCTTTCGTCGAGACCGATGCCTCGCTGATCGAGATCAATCCTTTCATCACCACCACCGACGGCCGTCTGTTCGCGCTCGACGCCAAGGTTAACTTTGACGACAACGCCATGTACCGCCATGCGGACCTCAAAGAGCTGCGCGACATCAGCGAGGAGGACCCGCTCGAGGTGGAAGCTTCCAAGTACAGCCTGAATTACATCCGGCTGGACGGTAACATCGCCTGCCTGGTGAACGGAGCCGGATTGGCCATGGCCACCATGGACATCATCAAGTACGCCGGGGGGGCGCCCGCCAACTTTCTCGACGTGGGCGGCAGTGCCAACGCCGAGCAGATTCGCCATGCTTTCGAGATCCTGCTGAGCGACAAGAACGTGCGGGCCATTCTCATCAACATTTTTGGCGGCATCCTGCGCGTGGACATGCTGGCCGGTGGCGTAGTCGAAGCTGCCAAAGCCACCAACTTGAAGTTGCCTCTAGTGCTTCGACTCGAAGGCACCAACGTGGAGAAAGGCCGGGAGATCCTCAAACACTCCGGGCTGAACTTCATTGTGGCCACAGACATGAAAGACGCGGCGGAGAAAGTTGTGGGTGCCGCGGGACAGAACTGATGGCAATCCTTGTAGACAAATCGACACGACTCATCATCCAGGGCCTGACCGGGCGCGAAGGCACGTTTCACGCCAAGGCATGCGCGGCTTACGGAACCAACGTTGTGGGCGGCGTCACGCCGGGCAAGGGCGGCACCACGCACGAGGGCTGGCCGATTTTCAACACCGTGGCCGAAGCCCGGGAAAAGACCGGCGCCAACGCCACCATCATCTTCGTCCCGCCAGCCGGCGCCGCGGACGCGCTGCTGGAGGCGATCGACGCTGAAGTTCCGCTGATCATCTCCATCACCGAAGGCATTCCCGTGCTGGATATGGTGCGCGCCTACGAGTTCCTGAAGATTCGTGGCAGGTCCCGGCTGATCGGGCCCAACTGTCCGGGCATCATCTCCCCGGGCAAGTGTAAAGTCGGCATCATGCCTGGCCACATTCACAAGGAAGGCCACGTGGGCATCGTTTCGCGCTCCGGCACCCTGACCTACGAAGCCGTATTCCAGTTGACG
Organism: Terriglobales bacterium; assembly: GCA_036522035.1. Classification (GTDB taxonomy): domain Bacteria; phylum Acidobacteriota; class Terriglobia; order Terriglobales; family Acidobacteriaceae; genus Angelobacter. The sequence goes on along the minus strand of DATDGP010000386.1, from coordinate 1,107 downwards.
CAGCGCGGCATCGGGCAATCGACAGCCATCGGCATCGGCGGCGATCCCATCATCGGCACTAACTTCATCGACGCGCTGCGGTTGTTCAACGAGGACTCGGAGACCGAAGCTATCATTATGATCGGCGAAATCGGCGGCAATGCCGAAGAACATGCGGCCGCCTACGTGAAACAGAATCTGAGGAAGCCGGTCGTCTCCTTCATCGCGGGACAGACCGCGCCGCCGGGGCGGCGCATGGGTCACGCCGGAGCCATCATCTCCGGCGGCAGCGGCACGGCGTCGGAAAAAATCAAGGTGCTCGAAGGCGCCGGCATCGCCGTGGCCAAGTCTCCGGCGATTATGGCAGAAACGCTCATTGAGCGAACCGGCATCAAGGCGAAGATCTGATCCCAAAACTGGAGTAAATGAGAGAAGGAATGCAAACCTTGCAACGTACTTTTTCCATCGTGAAACCCGACGCCGTGGCCAAAGGCGCCACTGCCGATATCCTGCGCATGATCGAGGAGAAAGGGTTTCGTATCATCGGCATGAAGATGCTGGAGATCAACAAACAACAGGCGGAAGGATTCTATGCCGTCCACGCCAGCCGCTCGTTTTTCGATTCCCTGACCAGTTTTATGTCCAGCGGTCCCATCGTGGTGCTGGCCCTCGAGAAGGAGAACGCGATCGCCGACCTGCGGAAGCTCATGGGGGCCACCAATCCCGCCAACGCCGAAGCGGGTACCGTGCGCGAAAAGTGGGCGGAGTCGATCGAGCGTAACGCCATCCACGGTTCCGACGCTGACGAAACCGCGCGTTTCGAGCTGAGCTATTTCTTCGCCGGGTATGAACTGGCAAGATAAAAAAAGAACTCCCTGACAAGTGTCGTTCGCACACCGGGCACAAGGTCAAGAGGCTTGTGCCTTCTTTGTTTGTGAAACCATCCTGTTAAGATTCAAAGAGTTACGCTCTAGTAATCTCTGTAACCTTCATGCCGTCCAGGACCTCTGTCCAATAGTTAAATTTGGAACAGCAACCTAGGTAATAACTAGATTGAACTAAATTCTATCTTGCCCCGGATACCTATAGACAAAACCGGTCTACAATCTCCCCCGATCCTAACCATTT
>DATDGP010000385.1:0-7168 GCA_036522035.1 Terriglobales bacterium | reverse complement strand
ACGGATTGTTGGTGGGGACGCTGGTAACGCCGGCCTACGGGACCGCCGAGCGGGATGCCGCCTTGCTGCTGGCGGAGAAGATTCCGGGGACCAAACGGGTGACCCTGGGAGGTGACAAGAACTATGACACCCGAGACTTCGTACGCGAGTTGCGGCGGATGAAGATTACGCCGCATGTGGCCCAGAACAACACGAATCGGTCCAGCGCCATCGACGGGCGCACGACCCGTCACGCCGGGTATGCGAGGAGCCAACAGAAGCGCAAGCGAGTGGAGCAAAGCTTCGGTTGGATGAAGGTGATCGGGATGCTGCGGAAAGTGAAGTTGAGAGGCCGCGAGAAAGTGAGTTGGTGGTTTACCTACGTGGGCGCCGCCTACAACCTGGTTCGACTGCGAAGTCTGCAAGCGGAGGCCGTAGTCTGAGCGAAAGCCCCGAAAGGGATCGGAAAGGCCCCCGCAGGGCGTTCGGATCAGCCTCCAGCCCGCGTCCGAGCGGCTCTTCACTCTCGTTCTAACTCGATTCCAGTCGCGACTGCGGCAGAAATTCATTACGAAACTCGGTTTTTCAACGAGCTGCTAGACCCAGGAAGAAACGATCGCACTGCACCGGGAAAAAATCGATAAACGGGGCATCAACGTCGGAGCCGAGAGTATTGTTTGACCGGTCGCAGGTGGTAATCGTCATTGATAGCGATAGATCGGAATTATCGTGAACCAGGGCTTCAGGCGAAAAGCGACGCCGCCTTGAAAGAAATACTCGAAAAGATTCGATGCGCCCTCGTCGAGCCGTTCATGAAATTCAAGCTCCAGAGACTTGTTGGTGGAAAGTGGGGTGGAGATTCCCTGATCGAGCCAGAGCCCTATCTGCTTTTCGTCTTCAATAAGGTGATAAAAAGGTGTCAGAGGTTTTTCAAACCCCCGGCACTTGGTGGCGGCCCTTGCGCTCAAGAAACAATGCTGAACCCATCTTGTCAATCTCTCTTTAGTCTTGTTCATCCCACGATTATAGCCCGTATAATTGGGTCGAAATCTGCCATGCTCATCACAGAAAAGCTGCCACCGGGACACATCTACCCTCAGATTACGCAGGTTCCGATCAGCTACGCTGAATTCCTGAATCATTTCCGTGGTGGTCACACCATTGACGACAATTTGAACGCTACGTCCTATTGCCAGCAGCCTGCAAGCCGCGTTGATCCAAGTCGCTCTCTTAGGTGGGCATATCACGAAAACTAAGAACATGGCGATGCCTAACGAATTTCTCGCGGACATTACTCTGACGAAAGCAGGATTGGAACTGATTCAAACCACCTTGGATGTCGATGGCGGCGAAAAAGGGATCCACTTTGGCGGTTGAAAGGGAGCCAGCAGTGTGGTTGTGGCGTGGGCTGTCTGTGGCAAGCATCACCTGGTGAGATGGCCACCACGCGGTTCTCAGCTGGAGTTCTCGCCGTCTTTGGGGCGATGGGCGCGATACGACTTGCCTTTGATCTTGAGGATGAGGGCTCCTTCTACCAAGCGATCGAGGAGAGCCATAGCGAGGGGGCCGTCAGGCAGATAGTCTGCCCATTTGTCGAAGTCGACGTTGGTCACCAGAGCGGTTGAGCGCTTCTGGTTTCGGGCCGCGATGATCTTGTAGAGCATATGAGCTGCCTGCGGAGACTCCGATCGCTCGATCCTGTCAAACCCGAACTCGTCAATGATCAAAAGGTCCGGACGCGAATAACGTTTCACGCGCTGAGGCAGGGTCTTATCGGCGAGCGATGCGGTCAGATCGGAGAGCAAGGCAGCGGAGGTGCGATAGCAGACGCGGTAACCGTGCACGCAGGCCTTCAGTCCCAGGGCCTGAATGATGTGGCTCTTTCCCACGCCGCTCCAGCCGACGAAAATCAAATTGGCCCGGCGCCGGATGAAATCGCCGCTGGCCAGTTCTTCGATCTGCAAGCGGTCGAAGGCCTTGGGATTGAACTTCCAGTCGAACCCTTCCAGGGTTCTGCTCTCTGCGAAGCGCGCCTGCCGGATACGACGTTCCACCGAACGCTCATGACGGGTGGCAGCCTGCGGCCCGATGAGCTGGTCGAGGAAGCTGAGGTGAGAGAGACCCTCCTTCTCGGCTTGAGAGAGGAGGGCATCCAGAGCTTCCGGCTGAAGCGGAATACCGAGGGTCGCGAAGTGGCTCAGGCAGCGGTCACGCAGATTCGCCATCGTTCTCCGCCTCGCTCTCAGGGGTCAGGCTATCCGTTTCGTCCAGGAGTTCCTGGTACTCCGCCGGCGAGCGGGGTGAGAGAGAGGGCTGCCGGAGGACATCGTCCAGATGTTCGCGCGCCTCGGCCTGGAGCGCTTCCCAGCCCGAGCGGGGACGAGCCTGCGCCGCCAGGATCCGTTCCACAGCGGAGAAGGAAAAAGCACGGTAGCGGCCGGCCCGCTCCAGGGCCCGCGCCAGGTCCTCGCGATGGTAGGTGGTGAGAAGACCCAGAACGCGGAAGGCTTCGTCCTTCCCACAACGTCTGGTTTGCACGATCTCCTCGAAGAACCGGGTGCCTTCTGCCCCGAACTCGGCGAAGCGCTCTTTCAGTAGTTCATATTTGTGGTGGTGGTCGCGTCCGGGGAGATGATCCGCTTGGGTGCGTTTCTGTCCAACGCTTCCAGCAGGACAGAGTTCATGGCGGGCGATCTCCGCCAGGTCTGGGCCGTAGACGATCAGTTCCTTCTCCGCAATGCGCAACGGCAGGAGTTCACCGATGCGCTGCCAGGGCACCGAGTAGAAGTTCTGCCGGTAAGCGACACAGCCTTCGCTGCTCACGGTGCGGTAGAGGACCTGAGCGGTGTCGTAGGGTTGAGCCGGCAAGGGGAGCAGATGAGGCTTCTCTTCCTGGTACAGATCCAGCGGCCGGCGCTTGGTTTCCTGGTGGAGGCGCAGGTCGGCGGTGCTGGCCAGCCAGTTGGCCGTGATCTCGTTCAAGTGCGCCAGCGAGGTGAAGGTACGGCCGTTGAGCAGGTTCTTCTCAACGTAGTGGAATGGCCTCTCCACTTTTCCTTTCGTCTGCGGCCGCCCGGGGCGACAGGCCCAAGGCCTGAAGCCATAGTGGGTGGCGAAAGCCAGAAAGCCAGGGTTGTAGATGGGCTGCTCCCCGTCATAACCCGTCACGACGACCTTCATGTTGTCGTACAGGCAGGTAGCTGCCAAGCCCTGAAGGTGTTCAAAGGCGCGCACGTGTTCGCGCAGGGTGGTGGTCAGGTCCTCCGACTCCACGAAGCGCAGATACTGGCGGCGGGAGTAGCCGAGGACATAGCTGAAGGCATGCACCCGGCGGCGCCCTTCGGCGGTGAAGGCGATCTCGTAAGGGGAATAGTCCATTTGTGCTTGAGCCCCGGGACCGGTTTCGAAACGCCGCACGGGCGGCGGCTGGGGCTTGGGCCGCACCGCGCGCAGCCGGTCCCGCACGATCGTGTAGCCGCCCTTGAAGCCCTGATGACGTAGCTCCTCATGGAGGCGCACGGCCGTCAAGTCCGGGTAGCGCGCCAGTAGTTCCGTGATGGTCTCGGCGAAAGGATCCAGCAGGCTGGGCCGGCGCGAGCCCTCGGCCGGCGGCAATCCCGCCCGGCGATTCTGGTGCTCCGCCAGAACCCGCGCCACACTCTTGCGGCCGATGCGCAATTGGCGGGCGATCCGGCGGCCGGAAGCACCTCCATACCACAAACGGATCACCTCGTTGCGGATGGCTTCGTTCATGCCCCTTCCAGTTCGCGGGCCAGATCCTGGCTCAGCGCCGCTACGGATCCGGCCTCGCGCGCCAGCCTTTGAAAACGCGGCCACAGAACCGCTCGATCCTCGGGGGTGAGCCCCGTGCGGCCCCGATGCGCCAGCCACACTTCCATGCGGCTGAGCAGGTCCAGCAAGGTCCCGAGTCGCTTCCCTACCTGGTTGCCGGCTTCGCTCAGCCGGGGATCGCGCACGGAAGGAATGAAGCCTTTCGCCTGCGAGAGGGCTTCGCGAGGCTGGGCGAGGACATACTCCTGCTGCTCACGCCCGGTACATTCCAGCAGCAGGTCCATCACTCCGGCCAGTTCCGCGCCCGACAACGCCTCCCTCCGGATCACCTGCAGAACCTCGGCCTGGTTGCCCTCCGGCAACCGCACCATCTGCCGCGCGGCGGTGGGCGACAGCAGCCCCACACGCAGTTCCTCTCGAGCCTCCGCTCCCAAGCGTTCGATCAAGGCCAGCCGGCGGCACACCCAACTCTTGTGGCGGCCCAGCAGCTCCGCCACCTCGACTTGGCTCAAGCCATCCTCCCGAACCAAAGCTTGGATAATCCAGGCTTCTTCCAGCTCCCGTGTCCGGCCTCCAGCGCGATTCAGCCCGTAGATGGCCGCCTTGGCCGTGCGCTCGTCCGCCTCCATCAGCCGGGCCGCGAGACGCTGCATCTCCTTGAGACCGCGGGCCGCCCCCAGGCGCTTGAAACCATCGATCAGCTCGTAGCGATCCTCGCGCCGGCAGACGACCACCGGAGACAACTGCCCGTAGCGCTGGAGCGATTTCGACATGGCCCGTTCGGCCTCCGGCAGGTGCAAGCGATAACGGCCATAGTGTTGGCCGATCTCCGCCAACCCCAGTTGGAGCGCACTCTCTTGCACCCAGCGCAGCACGGGCCTCTCCTCGACCCCTCTAATTGAAGAAGAGAGAACGAAGAAAAAACCAATATTCTCCTCGCTCCCCCTTCTTCTTCGTGGGGGCAGGCTGAAGCTAATCGAACCTCCGGGAGCGGGTCAATATGTCAAGACGATCTCCTTGAACCCACTCACGCTCGTGGCTACCGCCCCTCCGTTCGTATTCGGTGAGAGCATTTCACGTCTTGGGGCCCTGCCCGCGCCGCTTGCCAGCGTCGCTCCCGCTCCCAGACGCGCTCCAGAGCCCGCCGGCACTCCCTGGAGCAGAACCGTTGCAGCGGCGATCTCCGGCTGGGTACGAACTTCTGGTAGCAGCCCGGCCGGTCGCAGGAGGCCTCGAAAAAAATCCGTACTGATTACCCTCGCCGCTGGAGCGGCCTCCCGTAGCTTTCTCCGGACTCGCTCCCGGTAACGCCGGCTTTGTGCCCGCCGCTTCTCTTGGCCGGCCGCTGTACCCCGGTATCGCTGTTGCGCCTTCCAACAAGACCACTCCCGAGCTGCCTCCCGGCACGTCGGGCTGCAATAGCGCTGCAAGGCTTGCCGGGGACGATAGCGGTTCTCGCACCCTTTCAGCAGACACCGCCGTGTCCGCGGCCGCCGAGTGGGCCGACTCCGCCGCCGTCTCCATGGGCTTGTCGCTTGATTTTGAGGATGGCTTGTAGGATTTTCAGAAGGGCCCATGGGAGGTGGCACTCCCAGAAGCTCAAGCCTCGGAGGGGAAGTCTACTCCTCTCCGGGGCGCAGCAGATCGCGGATCGTTAGCTCTGCCTCGAACTCAGGAGAGCCTACCGCTCAAACGCCATCTTCACTCTACCTCAAAACCTGCCTCCGCTATGACAGAGCTGTTTCAGTACCTTCGATTACATGGCTCCTGACCTGCCGCCACCGAGCGTTGGCGAGGTGGCCTCAACTGGCCTCGCCAAACTGGCCCCATCCTCGCCGCCGCTAACACACCTTGGATCGACAATTTTGTGAAATGGCGGTTCTTGAAGCGAAAAAGAGCATCGCAGAGGATGATAAACGTCTGCATCCGAAAGTCGGTGCGGTCATGGTCAAAGACAGCAAGGTTTTAGCTACAGGATTTCGCGGCGAATCGGGCGAAGGTGGGGATCATGGCGAGTATTGTGCGCTGAAAAAGCTGACGGCAAGTGATATTGAAGGCTCCACTGTTTACACGACGTTAGAGCCATGCTCGCTTCGTAAATCTCCGAAGAAAACTCCATGCACCAATCATCTAATAAATGGCAAGGTCGCAAGAGTCGTATTCGGGATGCCGGACAAAGACGAGTCGGTTTACGGGCATCACACCCTGATCGAAGCAGGTATTGAGATTGGCGTGTTTCCGCACGATTTGATACAGGAACTTCTTGCTCTCAACAAAGAGTGGACTGACTCGCTGCGAGTTAAACCAATTGTTCCGCCGAATGATACGTCACCACTAGCCAATGTTTCCTACTACAAACTCGGCACTTCCATGCAGGACAACATCCACATGTTTGTCCGACCGCCGAAGGATGCTGGCGGTTTCTACACGGTAGAGGATGCTGCTAAGAATGTTTTGGCTCACGGGCGAACGCCCGAAGAAATCGCCATTGAGTGGCATCGAATCGACAAACGCAGGGTGATCGTAGAGAAATTGGTTCGGCAAAGCTACGGCAGTAGCAACCAACTTTTTAGCTTTGTCTAACTCACTTCGCAGGTCGCTCATTCGAGGCCCAAAATTCCTTTCAGGTTCGGCAAGCTCTGAATGTCGTACCAGACATCGGCGACGAATTCGTTCTCCCAAAGCATGATGTAAGGCTCGGACTTCCCACCATAGATCGGTCTGCCTTTGTATTCGCGCACGCCCTCAGCGTAGATCCCAACTTGGGCACCGTTCATCAGTTGTCCGCTCAAATGCAAGGGATACAAGAACCGCACGGTGGCGAAAGTTGAGCGTGTCGGCAAAGAGGCCGCAGGCTGGGTCTTTCACCACGTTCTGAAGCCAGCGGAGATTCTGGCTTCAGGGTCTTCGGGCAATGGTTCCTGCTGCGCTCTAGCGGGAACAATGAATACAGAGCAGAACAGGATTACAAGCGCGACTACAGTGCGCCAGATGGCTGTCCAACCGGTGTGCCAATTGTCATTCATAGGTCAAAGGCCGCCGACCGTCGATTGTTGAATCCTGTTGTTCCGTGGTTCGCAGCAGGTGCGCATCGTAGAAGGGCGCACGATGCGGAACATCCGCGAAGGTTTTCGGCCCAGGAGAGCTGAACGCTACCGGAGCGCAAGTAGAACTACACGATCAAGCTACAAATGTAGAGCTGTTCTTGCGATGCTCCTAAGGTTTGTCGGGCGGCGGTGCCTTGGGGAACTTAAATGTGTACGCGCCCCCGAACGCAATCGTGCGTCCTTGCGGACGAGCCAGGGCCCGATACTCGGGTATGTATTTAAAGGCCTCGTCCGGGAAATTTGTGGGTAATTAGCGGGTTAAAACGGCTGTTGACTAAGGAAGCGCCGGA
>DATDGP010000384.1:0-4131 GCA_036522035.1 Terriglobales bacterium | reverse complement strand
ACATTGAATGTTACGCGCATCCCGGCTCGCTCCGTCTTGCGTGCCGCCTCGAACATGTCGTTGACGCGCTGATGTTTCTTGTTCATCAGCGTCAGCACCTCGGGCGAAGCCGATTCCGTGCCAAACCCCATGTGGCTGAGGCCGCTCGCGGCCAGCATGGCAACGTCATCGTCACTCATCCGGCACAAAAGGTCCGTAGAAGCCTGGACAGTCCAGCGGAATTTCACCTTGGAGTCGAGGATGCGACGGGCAATATCAACGGCGCGTTTGACATCGACAGGAAAGTTAGAATCGAGAAAGGCCACCTCGTCCAACCGGTAACGCGTAACCAGTTCCGTCACCTCACGGACCACTCGCTCCGCCCGGTAAGCGTTGAAGCGACGCTTATAGAACACCTGGTCCGTGCAGTAGTTGCAGGCGTAAGGGCAGCCCACGCTGGTGGCATAGCCCATCTCACGCTGGCCCCGAATCCTGGCGTAGGCCTCAAAGTCTGCCAGGTGGTAGGCGGGCGACGGCAGGTTATTGACGTTCTCGACCGGCCGTTCGGGTTCATGGACGATCTGGCCGTTTGGCTTGTGTGAAATGCCGCGAATCCCTCCTAGTCCTTGCCCCGCGCTGAGCCGCTGGGCGATCTCCAAAAGCGTCAGCTCGCCCTGACCGCGTACTACCGCGTCCACAAAGTCCGGCCGCAGGGTCTGCTCCGGCACAAGGCTCGGGTGCCAGCCGCCGAACAGGATGGGTACATCCGGACGAATGCGACGGACTTGCTGAGCGACTCGGATCGCCTCCCGAATCGCCGGGCCAGTAAGAAGTGACACGCCGAAGGCAAGAGCGTCGGGAAGCTCCCTCGCCACGGCAGCTTCGTAATCCGGAGTGATTGCTCCATCGATGACAGACACCCGCAAACCCGCTTCAAGGAGCGGCGAGGCCAGGGCAAGCAAGCAAAGCGGTGCTCCGAGCGGCGGGCCGCCATAAGGGGGATAGAATAAGACGACCTTGTTCTTCATGTGCAGCTCGGCGCGGTCGCCGGCTCCAGTGGCTTGGCATCCACGTTCGCCTTAGGAAGCGTCAGAATATTCTTCAGCTTGCGATTCACCCAGAGTTCAAACGGGAAGTCGTAGACATCGTGGTCAAGCCGCCAGCGGGCAGGGTAACTGGTGAAATGCTTGATGGCTCTGGGCAGCCAGCCGTGGCGGTCCACAGCAATCGGGGCACGATCAAAGGCGATGCGTAAGTAGTCCCGCATCGTCTGAATGCGTTGATGTTCCTTTCCTTTGAGCCACGGCAAAACGGTGTAGCGCGGGAAATAATCGACCCAGCCCTCGAGTGACGCGGGCACTTCAATCCCAAATTCCGCGGCGCGATGAAAGATGGGAGAGCCCGGATAAGGGGTGAAGATATTGGTCCAGAATTCCGCGCCCGGGAACCGGCGGCACACGTCCATCATGAAGTTTAGGGTCTCGCGCCGTTCTTTCAGGCCTTCACCCGGAAAGCCGAAAATGATGTTGAAGGACGGGATGACGTCGGCTTGCACGCAGCGCTCGGTGGACTCGTAGATGTCGTCGAGGTCCTGAAATCCCTTGTTCATGAGCTTCATCACGGTGGGCGACGCCGTTTCAATGCCCTGGCAAATCTGGTGCAACCCGGAGCGCCGCAGCAGCCGCAGTTCGTCGACGCTCAGGCGGGCGGTCAGATTGGTAGTGGCTTGGATGCTCCACTTGAACGTGCCGCCGGACCTGATGAGGCCTTCGGCAATCTGGAGAGCCCGGTCCAGGTCGACCAGAAAGTTGTCGTCGGCCATCCACAGAAGTTCCAGCCGGTAGCGGCCGGTGAGGTCGATGGTTTCCTCTACCACCTGCTCCACCGGCAAGGCATTCCATTTGCGGCCGTATACTCCGGCGTTGGTGCAGTAAGCGCAATTAAACGGGCAGGCCAAACTCGAGACGTACATGGCCCAGCGGCGACCACAGACGCGTTCGTACTCATCAAAATCCGCCAACTGGTATGCCTTGGGCGGCATCACGTCCAATGTTTTCAGGGGCCGCTCGCGGGTGAAGTACGGCTTGCCCTCCCGCTTGAATCCGATGCCAAGGACATCATCCAATGAGGCCCCTTCTCCCAGGCGCTGGGCGACCTCTAGCATGCTGTCTTCGCCCTGACCGCGAACAACTATGTCCACATATTCCGCCGCCAGCGTTTGGGCCGGTAGCAGCGACGGGTGCCAACCTCCAAGGATCACCGGGAAGTCCGGATTCCATCTCTTGATTGCGCGAGTGATTTCCACGGTTTCGCTGATCATGGGCCCCGTGACCAGCGAAATCCCGAGGCACAACGCGTCTTTCACTTCCTCAAGGACGCGTTTCTTGTAGTTCGGCGCGATGGTGGAGTCAATGATGCAGATCTTGTAGCCGGCCCGCAGCAGAGGCGTGGAGATAGCCAGCAGGCCCAGCGGAGCCGTGGCTTCGATGCTGGAGAAGGAGGGGATGAAGAAGACGATCTTTTTGGAGGTATTCATGCGAGCACTCCCTTAGGCCATTAGGTACCGATGTGTCGTGCAGCTAGCCGTCGCAGGGTCGGCCGTCCCGCCCCCCGCGGGACACGCCGCAGCCGGCTGTACTCGCCCGGCGTGTGATAATTGCGGCGCATGAGCGCCGTAACTAACACTGTAAGCTGTCATCCTAACCTGAGATGTAAAAGTTTTGTAAATAATCAGCGCATACTGCCGAAGGAGCATCGGCGAAGAACCATGTTCGGTGAGGCCACCAGCGACAGGAAATCCTTTCCCGGCAACTCCGACGCGTCATCCAGCGCCTACTCGGCGACGGTTTTTGCTCCGAGAAAGATAATCCAGTGGCTGATGGCGTCGACTACCTAAGACAAGCAGCTTGCATCGCTCGCGACGTCGTTGGTCGCCAGGGGCCCTGGCATCTAATAGATGCCGGGCAGCAAACGTGTTGTCTTTTCGGCATAAGCCTTATACCGCGCACCGAACAACTTCAGCAGGTGCGCCTCCTCCGTTCTGACCTTCTTTACAAGGAGGATGGTCCAGGCAAGACCCAGTAGCCAGCCCAGCAGGCTAGCAAACACCAGCGCAAACGCCAGTTTCCCAGCTATCGCCGCGGCATAACGTGGGTGACGGATGTGGCGGAATGGTCCGTCAGTTATAGGCGCTCCCTCTGTCCCCCTGTGGCTGAAATACCTGGCGAGGTAAAAGTCTGCCCACATCTGCCACACCGCAGCGAGAAAATAGACTGCGAGGCCCAGCCCCTTTAGCCCGGGACGTTCCAGCACCGGCGAGGTGTGCCAGTGCCCATAGTCCAGGAAGACCAGTAGATCTCCGATCATCAGGAGAATCACCCACCGGACAACTGCAGGGTTGGACGTCTGACCCCACCATTCACGTCGCAGCTGCTTCGACCGGAAAACTAGGCGAGCAGAGATGAGCGAATATACGGCTCCAAGAACTCTGAGCCCCAGGTAACCCCCGGAAAATAGATCCACTCGTACCCAGGGTCTGGAGCTGCCCCACTGAATCAGGCAGGCGAAAGCCGCGAGCAAATAGACGAAAGATAGGATCGACGTGACTCCACGGATGTTCGACTCTGGAGCGCGAAGCATCGCGCCGGATTCGAGAGAGTGCGTCGCAATCGCTGGCTTCACGCTGGCATTCTCGAGTTGGAATTGACTTGCCGGGCGGCTCCGGCCCGGGTACGTTCCCAACGGCGTAATTCAAATCCGTATCGCACCGTTCCCAGCAAATGGTGATTCACGCGCTTGGCGACATAACCCACCTGCTTCCAGGCTGCGGCCAAACGAGGTACGAGCCTTGGATTCGCGGTCTCCGCCGATTGGTTCGGACGATGCAAGGGAAAAAGGTGGCCTTGCTTCACCTCGCGCCAGATGGCTTCGTTGGGGACGAATTCGCGATGAAGGAATAAACTGAACTTGTTCCCGGAGAAATTGCTGAGGGCGAGGTCTTGTCCGTACACACTCAACCAGAGGGCCACCGGGCCTCGCAACGTGGCCGTAGTCTCAGCCGTGATGGCGGCCGGAATCGAGGTGCAGAAGAGGGCCGCCGCAAGCGAGAAAACCACTGCGACGATCTCGTTCAAAGGCTCGCTACCCTGGATC
>DATDGP010000383.1:0-15871 GCA_036522035.1 Terriglobales bacterium | reverse complement strand
GATCCATCTCGTCATCCGAAATCTTCTTGCCGGTGTCGTACTGTTTCTGGTCCAGTTTCGCTTTCACGCGCAGCCCCGTCTTCGTTCGCGTCGATCCAATCAGATTCACCACAGTTTCATAGCTCACCAGGGGCTCTCCTTTCCAATTCAAGCTAATAAACGAAAACAGGCGATGCTCCACCTGGTTCCACTTACTGGTCCCCGGAGGATAATGACAAACTCCCAGGCCGATCTCCAATTGATCTGAAAGTTGTTGGAGGTAATACTTCCAGGCGCGGCTTCGGCTCCCGTTGCTGCCCCCGCTGTCCGCACATAAGAGCCACCGGGAGGCCTGGGGATAATATCGCCGCCCCACCCCCATCCACCACCGACGAAGACTTTCGACCGCGAATTCCGCGGTATCATGGGTCATCCCGACGTTCACAAAACCTTGATTCCGATGAATATCGTAAGCCCCGTAAGGGATGGCGGTCCCCACCGCCAGGCTCGGGAAGTCATACGTATTGACCTCTCGCGGTTCCCCTTTGGGACGCCACGTCCGTCCCGGATTCTTGAAATCACCTACCCGCTCTTTCTTCTTGGTGTCGATCGACAAGACCGGGTTTCCCTGCTGGATGAAATTTCGGATGCGCGCATTGATGGCACGAAATTGCTCATCCCGATTCGCGGGGGCGCTGCCCTCTTTGTTTTTGGCGTTCCCTTGCAAGGAGTAGCCCAGGTCACTCAATTTACGATGCACGGTTCGCTGGCTCACCGCGTGCCCCTGTTGGGTCAACTCTTCGGCAATTCGATACGTCGATTTACTCGTCCATCGCAAGGGACTCATGGGATCGCCCGCGGTGGTCTCTTCCATGATCTTTTCTAAGGCGCTCTTTAAGGACGGATCGGATGCCTCCAGGGCCTTGCGTCCGCCTCCCGCCCGGCGAACTCTTTCGCTTTCGCCCAGCCAGCGTTTTTGCCTTAAATCCCTTATCCCTTTCAGGATGGTGGGGCGCGACATCCCCGTCAACCCGTGCATCGCCTTTAAACCCCCGCGGCCCAAAGCCAAGGCTTCCTTCGCCACATACCACCGGGCCTGCGCTTCGTTCAACGTCTTAAGCACTTTGAGCATGAGGCCGCGATGAGCGATCTCCATAGGGCCATCGTGCCATATATTTTCGCCTAATAGTAAACGTTATTTTGGCTTAACGCCTTAGCACTAAGATTGCGAGCCTTTGGCCTCTTCTCATGAACCACCCCTTGAATTTCAGAAGCTCTTCTTGGTCTCTCTCTCGTCGGAGGTCTATTGCTTCCGTCAAACCTTTAATCCTCAATCGTCAACCCTCAGAGCGGATCTTGTAGCGCCCGCCTTTGGCCTTGCGGTTTTTTTCTCGGAAGCGATTAGCCCTGCAAGATTCATAGCCTCCACTTGCTTGCCGGTTTGCCGGCCCAGTGCCGCCCCGTGAACCGCCTTGGGGCCTACGGCGAAGGCCTCGATGTTGTCGCGCTCGCTCCCCTCAGCAGCCCATCCGACCTTCGTGGCCACCCGGCCGCTAGAGCCCGTTGGCATCGTTGAGCACCCAGACGTGGTCATCGGTCGGATTGCCGTTCACCGACTTCGGAATCTTTCCCCCGAAGACGACCATCTTGTTTGCGGCCGGATCGTACAGCGCGACCTGCAAGCTTCGCTGCTGATCGGTTCCGCCGGAAGCGGTAAGAGTCCATGAGGGAGTGCCTCCCAACCCATTGGCGTTCGCCAGCACCCAGGTGTTGGAGAGGCTGGTTTGGCTGGCGCTGCTACCTCCATAAACAATCATTCGATTGTTGGTCGCGTCGTAGACGGCACTCTGGCCGGACCGGGCCGAAGGCGTAGTCCCGCCCGGAGTCAACTGTACCCAAGCCGGGTTCCCGCTGACGCCGCCGGCATGCGTCAGCACCCACAAGTCTCCGTAGGGAGTGCCGTTCGAGCCGCCGAACACGATCATGCGGTCGTTCGCGGGATCATAGACGGCGCTACTGAAGGCGCGCACCCCAGGAGCGGGTCCTGAGGGAGAGAGCTGAGTCCAGACCGGCGTACCGCCCAGACCGTTCGCGTTCTTGAGCACCCAGACGTCATTGTAGTAGGTGGTGCTGCAATTGTTTCCGCTAAACACGATCATCTCGTTGTCAGTCGAATCGTACACCGCGGTGTGACTGTAGCGCGCAACCGGAAGGCCGCCCGTCGGGCTGAGTTCGAGCCAGGCCGGGGTGCCGCCGACTCCGGCCAGGTATTGCAGAACGTGGACGTCGTTGAGGCAAGGGGCTGGTGTCTCAACCCCCTGCGCTCCGCCAAAGACGACCATGCGGAGGTTAACCGAGTCGTAGACCGCCGTGCGTCCGAAGCGGGCGGATGGGATGTGGCTTAGGCCCCCCGACGGCCGCGTCCATTGCAAAGCGCACGGAGGCAGGCACGCCGCCTTGGTGACGTTGTTCGCCCACCAGAGATCGTTGTAGTTGAGCGAAGTGTCCGTATGCTGACCGCCGAAAATCACCAAAGTGTCTGAGGCGAAATCGTAAATGCCGGCGGACTGATACCGCGCTGGAGGGCCGTACTTATCCCAAGTTGAAGTCTGTGCGAAGTGGGGCGGCGCGCCAAAGCAAAGGGCGATCACCCCCGCAAGCAGGGCGGTTGCCAGGTTCTTTCCTCTCATCGCCTGCCTCCAACAACAGTAAGCCACCAAAACTGAACCCGTTGTGGGTCGGGGTTACCCCGGCACCCCAGGCACGGGTCAAGTCCACCGGTTAACCCATGTTTCCAATTCCTATCAAGTCCACATCGAGCTAATTCGCAGGTGGGTGACAGCGGCCTATTCTGAATTCTGAGGAAGCCATGGCCGGCTTTTGATTCCTGTGGCTATCTCATTACAATCATTGAGTTAAACCCACAAAATCGAATGCAGCTCTTGGCACAACGCGCTCAACCGCGGCCGACAGCCTCACGAACGTATCTTCAGCCTGTTCCGGAGCCTACCTGCTACAAAGAGTTGAGGAACGCGAGCAGACTCGCGTTGTCAGCGGGCGACAGCGCCTTGTAGTTCGGGATCACCTGCGTAGCAGCTTCCCCGCCGTGATCCAAAATAGCTGTGTTCAGGTCGGTCGTTCGATTATCGTGCAGAAGTCCGACCTGTATTCGCGTCGACAGCCCCCACAGTGGCGCGGTCCGCCACTCGGTTAGAGTCGCCTGCCCCAACTGTTCCGGCTGAAACGGAATACCACCCGAGAGTCCCGGACCCATATCGTGCAGCAGCAGGTCGGAATACAGATTGACCGTCGCGTTACTTAGCGGCGCGACGACTGTACTCAAGCCCCCGTTGAGGTCCGTCACCAACTTGACATTCGGTCCAGTCGTCATGCTTTCAGTGTGGCATATGTTGCATCCGGTGTTTTCGAAAACGGTCTTGCCTGCCGGGTTTGGATTGCCCGGGGTCACCGGCGCAAGCAGTTCATTAAACTGGTATGCGTGAAGGAAATCTTCGCCATTCACATCATCAGGGTTGTTGGGATCGGGTGCACAGGCAGCAGGGTACGGCAGGCCCTGTGGTAAGTGCTTTACCGGGAAAAAAGCATTGGTAATGCCAGCCTCGTTGTTGAAAGCTGACGCTGTGAACATCAACAGGTTGGGGATGCTCGCCTTCTGTCCGAAGCGGCCCACGTGAGTGGCTCCATTCTGGTCGGGCACCATGTTGGTCGCGCCGCAGATGCCGGTGGTGCCTTTGTTCTGGCATTGCGCGGTCTGGTTTGACGTAATGGTGGATTCGGGGATGGAATCGATCAAACCCAGGCCGTATAACTGAGGAGAACGTATTTTGTTCACGACCGTCGCGTCGGCAGGGACGGTTTCGACCGGCATGTTACTGGCCGAGCCGCCACCGGAAGCCGCCAACCCGGACGTACCGTCCGTGTAGGTAAACGTTGTGGAGGTAGGCACCGCCAGGATGCTGAAAGCGCCGTTGTAACCATTAGTCGCCACCCCCCCCACCCGAGCAAGCTGCGCCCTTTGCCCGACGGCAAAGCCGTGGGGAGTGGTTGTGGTGATAGTTACCGTTGCACCCGACTCTGTAGCACCCCTGGGCGAGGCGGCAACCGTCACCTGGTTACAAGCCGGGGTCTCGTGGAATTCGCTGACAGTTTGGAAGTGGAGTGTTGGGCCTCCCTCATTCTCTGGAACGGTCCCAGTCCCATCCAGGTAATTGAAGGTGCCGTCGCTATTCCACTTGCCGTAACGCGTGCCCAGTAAAACCGAGGTGCCACCGGCAACGCATGCCACGCCGGCGGGATTGAACTGGCACTGCGTGATTACCTTATTTCCCCCGCCATGACAGTTGAAACAGCCGGCGCCGGTAAACACGGGACCAAGCCCCCGAATAGGATCAAAAAAGATGTTGAAGTCGGTATACCCGCTGTTAAACAACGCAGTTTGACTTGATGTCAAGCCGGCCAGCGGCCCACCCAACTGTCCCACGCCGGGCACGGAAGGCGGGGCCGGTGGGTTAGCATGCATCTGTGGTCGCGACGCAAACGGCAAAACTATGAGGGTCCCTAGAGCCACGAGAATCACGCGAAGGAAAATCTTGGCTTTCATGTGTGATACCTCCTCCTTGCAAGCAACCGGTGGGCGCCGACCATACCATACTTTCCTTCGAACATCAATATGCCGGGACATGCTTCAATCAGGTATACGTGTTAGAGATTTGTCTTGGTTTAGGCAACAACGTCCGTTCGAAACCGCCCGATCAGAACCTTGGGTCCCGTGGGCACGCAATGAGTTAGAGCACTGGGCTCGCACTCACTGATAAGCACCGGTTATTACATGTTGAGCAGATGCCTGACCCGTAGACGCAGACTTTGATCACACCGGTCAGCAGAAGAACCTCGACATCTGTTGCGGGCCAGCATACACTCCCTAGATGCCTCGCGCCCTGGTCTCGAAAGTCGAGGGCGAGACAGCAGCATGAAAGAGCTTGCGAGGACGTAGGCGGCTGCAGAGGGCTGGCCACCCGAAGGGCCAAGCGTGGAGGGGTCATGATTAGCCGTCATCGTTGGAACCGGCAGGCTCTCCGATGGGTTGCATTCGGAGCCCGGTGGTCCCATGTACCTGTGTGGTTGTTTGCCTTGGCCCTCATCGGTCTGGTTGGGATGAGTCCGGCCGTCAAACGGCATCTGCGAATGGTTCAGGCAGCAGGCGGATCTCAGGGCCCGGCCGAAAGGGGTGGGAGCAGGGGTCAGCAGCTTCACAACCCGGCGGTTGTTGTTGCCGACCCATCCAGACCTAATCCGGTTATTCAAAGCAGGATTCTGCAAGACTACGGGAGACTCCCGCTGAGCTTCGAAGCCAATGTGGGTCAAGTAGGGGGCCAGACTAGCTCACAGGTCAGTTTCGTTTCGCGGGGAGCCGGTTACACGCTTTTTCTCACCGGCAATGAGGCGATGCTGTCGCTTAGGAAATCAGCCGTCAGAAGTCAGAAGTCAGAAGAAAGGAGCGCCACCCTCCAGCCTGCAGTCCCCAGTCGCGGCCCTAAGCTAACGGATAACGGTTCTCGGACCCCCGACTCCATCCTGGCCATGAAACTGATCGGGTCGAATCCCCACGCGAACATGGAGGGGGTCGATCAACTGCCTGGTAAAACCAACTACTTCATCGGTCACGATCCCCAAAAGTGGCGCACCAACGTCCCTAACTACGGCAAGGTCCGGTACGCCGGGGTATATCCAGGCGTCGACCTGATCTATTACGGCAATCAGGGTCAACTCGAATACGATTTTGTAGTGGCGCCGGGCGCGGATCCCAGCGAAATCGAATTGGACGTGGGGGCGGCGCAAGCGGCGTCGCTGCGGCTGGATGCCAACGGTGACTTGGCCCTAGGAATCCAGGGCGGAGAGGTCGGCTTCCACAAGCCGGTGGCTTACCAGCCTGCCCCGACTCCGGGCTCCGGAATCCGAACTGAACGAGCGCCTGTCAAATGCCATTACCGATTGACCCGCCGGAACCGAGTGATGTTCGAAGTTGCTTCCTACGACAGGACTCGTCCTCTAATCATCGACCCAACGCTCAAATACTCTACCTACCTTGGCGGCACGGCCAACGACGAGGGAACAGCCGTGGCCGTGGACACCCTCGGTCGTGCTTACATCACGGGCCAGACCTCTTCGGTCAACTTTCCTACCACTGCAGGCGCCTTCCAGACACGCTACGGCAAGGACACGGATGCGTTCGTGACCAAACTGAATTCAGCCGGTTCAGGACTGGTGTACTCCACCTACCTGGGCGGCAGTAGCTCCGATTTCGGGGAAAGTATTGCCGTGAACGCCTCAGGCGACGCCTACGTGACGGGCCAAACCGATTCCACTGATTTTCCGGTCACACCGGGGGCCTTTCAGACCAAGTGTGCGGGCGCTTGCGGCACGAAATCTCCGGACACGTTCGTGACCGAGCTGAACTCTGCCGGCTCGGCACTGGTCTACTCCACCTACCTGGGCGGGACCAGCTCTGACCAAGGCAACGGCATCGCGCTCGACAGCTCGGGCAATGCCTACGTAGTCGGCTGGACAGATTCCACCGACTTTCCCACTACGGCCGGAGCCGCTCAGGTCGCGTACGGCGGCGGAGACGAGGATGCGTTCGTGACCAAGCTGAATCCACAGGGGTCGGCGCTCGTCTATTCGACTTACCTGGGCGGCAGCGGAGATGAGTTCGGGTACGCGATCGCCCTGAGTTCCTCCGGGAACGCCCACGTGACCGGCTACACCAACTCTACCGACTTTCCAACCACCTCCGGGGCTTTCCAGACAAGCCTGAAGGCGCCAGAGGCCGCTTTCGTGACCAATCTGAATGCCAGCGGTTCCGCCTTTCTCTACTCAACCTACCTGGGCGGGAGCGGCACAGGTGCAAACCCTTGCTCAGCCTGTGGCGCGAGCATCACGGTAGACACGATGGGCAACGCCTACGTATCGGGCTTGACCTGGGAGTTGGACTTTCCCACCACGCCGGGGGCTTTCCAGACCTCCTACGCCGGCGGCTTTCACGACGCCTTCCTGACCAAGCTGAATCCCGAAGGTTCCGCGCTGGTTTACTCAACCTATGTCGGCGGGTCGAGCGATGACGGAGCCGTCGCAATCAAGGTCGATGCCGGCGGCACTCTCTACGTCCGGGGCAATACCTTCTCGCATAATTTTCCCGTGACCCCGGACGCCTTCCAGCCCGCCATCGGGGGAGAGTCCGACGCCTTCTTCCTCGAATTGAGCCCCACCGGCTCGGCGCTCGTCTATTCGACCTACCTGGGCGGCTTGGGTAGCGAGTTTGGTAAGGCCACCTCAAGTTTGGCCTTGCAGGGCTCAGTCAATCCGAGTGTCTATTTGACGGGCTATACGAACTCGACCAATTTCCCAACCACCGCCGGGGCATTTCAGACCACCTTTGGTGGAGTTTACGACGCCTTTGTGGCCAAGTTCGTTCACTAGCCCAAGCGGACACCGAATCGACCCCTTGAAGTGGCGAAGCACGCGGTCAGGGACCTACGGCCGGCGCGAAGCCACGCCTCAGCCGAACTGGGGCTGGACAATTGTTCGGGTTTACCTACCTGGATAATGCCGCCCGTCACGTTGACTTCCCTTCCCGCCGATGATACGTTACTACAACGTATTTATCCTGTTCCCGGATAATGCGAGGCAATTATATTACGTGGAGGCTTCATGATGCACCCCGTTGTGTCCCGTCCGCGCCGGATGGTGCGGAGGGCGGGCTTGTCTCTTCTAGCGCTGGTTCTCTTAGGAGTTTTTCTCACCCTGCGGTATGGATCCAAGTGGCAAGACCTCAAGGCTCTGGGCCAAACGTCAAGCCGCAGATCCGCCCCGATCTCCGGTACCCCGGAGCAGACTCGGTGGGATGGCGTCTACGCCCGGCTGCCGCTCAGCTTCGAAGCCAATCAGGGCCAGGCCGATTCCCGGGTCAAATTCCTTTCGCGAGGCCAGGACTATACGCTGTTCTTAACCCGTAATGAGTCGGTAATTAGGCTGAAATCAGGAGCCAGGAGTCAGCTGCTTCCGGCCACGGACCGCGGACCAGGCACCACAGACAGCATCTTGCGGATGCAACTCGTTGGGGCGAATCCGAATGCCCCGGTCAGTGGACTCGACGAACTCCCTGGCAAGAGCAATTACTTTATCGGCGACGATCCCGCAATGTGGCGGACAGGCGTGGCCAATTATGCGCGGGTGCGTTACCAGGGCGTCTATCCCGGCGTGGATCTGGTCTATTACGGAAATCAGCGGCAATTGGAGTACGACTTCGTCGTGGCCCCTGGCGCCGATCCTAGCGCCATCAAAATGAAGGTGGCGGTGGTTGGTCAACAGCCAGGGGCGCCCAGTGCCGATTTCGACGCGCCCTTACGAATTGAGCGAAACGGGGACCTTATCGTGAAAATCGGCAGCGGTGAGGTCCGCTTCGAAAAGCCCGTGATCTACCAGCCCGCTCCCAACTCGGCACTCCGACCTGAGCGATTGCCTGTCCAAGGCCATTTCAGGTTGACCAGCCGCCACCAGGTAACGTTCGAAGTGGCTTCCTACGATAAGACTCGTCCCCTGGTCATCGATCCCAGCCTCAGTTACTCGACCTACCTCGGCGGAAGTGACAATGACGCCGCCAATGGCATCGCCACCGATTCCTCCGGTAACGCCTATCTGACCGGACAAACGTTTTCGACGGATTTCCCGACTCAAGCTCCCGAACAGCCCGGAGGTTGCCCAACCTGCAGCAGCACCACGGGCAAGTCTGATGTCTTCGTTTCCAAGGTCAATTCGTCGGGATCGGCCTTGGTTTA
Source organism: Terriglobales bacterium (assembly GCA_036522035.1). Classification (GTDB taxonomy): domain Bacteria; phylum Acidobacteriota; class Terriglobia; order Terriglobales; family Acidobacteriaceae; genus Angelobacter. The sequence goes on along the minus strand of DATDGP010000383.1, from coordinate 7,037 downwards.
CTCCACTTACATCGGGGGCAGCTTTCTGGACTTAGGTATTGGCATCGCCCTCGATTCGGCCGGCAATGCCTATGTGACCGGGCAAACAGATTCCACAGACTTTCCAACCACCGCGGGAGCCTTCCAGACCACGGGGGATAACTCCGGGGATGCATTTGTCCTGGAACTGAACTCTGCTGGCTCCGCGCTGGTGTATTCGTCATACCTCGGAGGCATCGGGGCCGACGCCGGCGAGGGCATTGCTGTTGACTCCTCAGGCAACGCTTATGTAGTTGGAACCACCGTGTCGCTCAACTTTCCGACCGCCAATGCTTACCAGTCCACGAACAAGGGCGGTTCCGACGTTTTTGTCACCAAGGTGGCGGCCGGAGGAGCCAAGATCCTCGACTCCACATACCTCGGCGGCTCGGGCAATGACAACGGCAACGCGATTGCCGTGGGTCCCGCGGGCAACGCGTATGTAACCGGCCAGACGTCCTCCAATAATTTCCCTACTGCGTCGGCCTTTCAAGCGTCCTACGGAGGCCAGGGGGATGCCTTTGTCACCAAGCTAATTATCCCCAGCTCGGGAAATATCACGTTAGGATTCTCAACCTACCTTGGCGGCACCACCGCGGACCAGGCTTTCGGAATCGCGCTCGATAACTCCAACAACGTCTACGTGACGGGCGAAACAAGCTCGACTGATTTTCCCACCAAAGGTCCGTTCCAAGCAACGCTCGCCGGCGGAACCGGACAAGACGCCTTTGTTACGAAACTGAGCAGCTCGGGCTCGTCTCTGTTCTATTCCACTTACCTGGGGGGCACTGGGTCCGATACCGGCCGGGCGGTGGCGGTGGACTCGTCGGGCCTGGCCCACGTGGTGGGCTTCACGACATCCACGAACTTCCCGACTGCGAACCCGATTCAGAACACTTACAACGGCAACACGGATGCGTTTCTTACGCGGCTGAGTCCGATGGGTTGCGGCCCGGCATTTTCCACATTCCTCGGGGGGAAGTCGACGGACCAGGCGATGGGTGTGAGGACTGACTCCGCGGGTGACACTTATCTGGCGGGTTTTACGGCGTCGAACGACTTCCCTGTGCAAAACCCGTTGCAGGGTTCGACCCACGGCAACGACGATGCGTTTCTGGCCAAGGTTACCGCCTCGAGCGCCCCGGTTGCCTGCCTCTCCGCCCCCTCCCTCGCGTTCCCGGCGCAGGCGTCAACTTCGAGCAGCGCCGCCATGAACGTAACCTTGACCAACGACGGTAGCGAGGCGCTGACCGTCACCAGCATTGTAGCCACCGGCCCCTTCAGCCAGACCAACACCTGCGGCACGTCGGTGGCAGTGGGTGCGAATTGCACGGTGAGCGTCATTTTCAACCCGACGGCCGCTGGTACCGCGTCGGGAACCTTGACCATAACCGATAACTCCGCCGGCGCGACCTCTGCCACTCACAATGTCGCACTTTCCGGAACGGGCACCGACTTTGCACTGGCCCTCTCACCGACGACCGCCTCGGTATCCGCAGGCCAGTCGGCAACCTTCACCTTAACGCTGTCGACCTCGGCGCAATTCACGAGCGCCACCACGCTTACCTGCAATACCACGGTACTGGCGGGCACGTGCTCGGTGACGCCGAGTTCGATCACGCCCACCGGTGGCAGCAACTCCACGGCCACCGTGACCCAGACCACTAGTTCGTCTCTTCTGCCGCCCGGCAATTTCCGCGGCCCCAAGCCGCCCGTCTGGCCGGTGGTGCTGGTCATTATCGGGTTGCTCGGTGCCGTCATCTGGGGGCGCTGGACCGGGACAGGCCGGGTGTGGCTGCCTGCCGGCACTTTGGCCGGGGTCGCGCTGCTGGTGATAGCCTGGTTCGGGTGCGGAGTGTCCAATAGCCCGCCGAACCACACTCCGCCGGGCAACTATACGCTCACCGTCACCGGAACCGCCGGTAGTTTGACGCACTCCGCCCGCGCCCAGATCACAGTGCAGTGATGCGCGGCAAAAAGAGTTGCTGTCGGCGCGGGTCGAACGCCGACCCGGGACCTTCTTTAGGCGCCGCTGACAACCGAAGTGATGCCCGCGCCATCTGTACTACTTTACGGGGGATTTGGAGGGTTTTTCATGAACAAGTATCGATGGGGAGCCACCGGGCTCGGCGCGCTCCTGTTGGCCGCGCTGACCGCTGTTCCGGCACCGGCTCAGGATCTGGTGAAGGAGGCCCTGGCGAGCTTTCCGCTCGAAACGATCCGGATCGAGTACTCCAACCCCGCCAAGCTGCGGCAGTTGCCCGAGTATGCTCGGCTGCACGAGCGTTACCTGGGACCGAGCCTTCGCAATCTCGAGGGGCACCTCGCCAGCCTGGGAGTCCGCGAGAGCGACCTCAACGAGATCGTATTCGGCTGGCAGCCAGGCGGCGACGGCCTGAGTCTTGAGGGCCTGGCGTACGGTCAATTCGATCCGCAGGCCATGGCCCAGCAGGCCGCGGCCAACGGCATTGCCGCCACGGCCGTCGGGAGCGCCTCGGCTTATTGCTTCGGAACCACCGATATCTCTCCGTGTGTCGCTGTGCTCGGGCGTGGGCTCGGTGGTTTCGGCGCGCTCGCGGCTCTGCGCAACATGGTGGCCGTGCGCGGCGGCGAAACCGCCGGTCTTAGCTCCAGCCCCAGCTTCTCGAGCCTGGTAAACGCCGCGAGTAAGGACGCGCCCATTTGGGGCGTGGCAACAGGGTCCGCCATCGAGGACTGGTTCAAGAGCGGGATGCCTGTGCAAAAGAACCTTCCGGTCGACCTAGGGACGGTGTTCAAGAATGTCGAGTCTCTGGCCTATACGGTGGTGCCGACGGACCGGGTACGCGTGAGCGTCGCGATGGCATGCACCTCAGCGGCCGCGGCCGGCACTCTGCGCCAGCAGTTCGAAACCCTGCGCCTGTTCCAAAAGGTCGCCTGGCAGCAGCAGTATCCCGGCGTGGCCAATCCTTTCGAAGATCTGGCGGTGAACGCGAGCGGCAGCAGTCTGTCCCTCAGCATGAGCACGCCTTACTCCGCGCTTGAGGCGGGCGCGAAGTCGTAGGGGGCCGGTTCCTGAAAATGCGCCTTTTCCGTTTCGCCCATGGCCGAAGCGCGTGGACCTTCGGAGTTTGCACTTCATCGGATGTTCCTCTTTCTGCCCGCCCTGGTTCTAGCGGGCTCCCCGCTCACTTGTGCCCAGGACAACTACGAGATCCAGGTCTACGGCTCGGAGACGGTCCCGCCCGGCCACACGATGGTCGAGCTCCACAGCAACTTCACCTTCGAGGGTTCCAAGACAGTCCAGGACGGCGTGCTTCCTACCGAGCACGCTTTTCATGAGACCGTTGAGATCACCCACGGTTTCAACGATTGGTTCGAGACCGGCTTTTACATCTTCACCAGTCTGCGGAACGGCGACGGCTGGGACTGGGTGGGCGATCACATCCGGCCGCGCGTTCGCGCTCCGGAGAGCTGGCATTGGCCGGTGGGGGTCAGCCTTTCGGCGGAGTTCGGCTACCAGCGCCGGTCCTACTCAACCGATACCTGGACCCTCGAGCTTCGCCCGATTATCGACAAGCAGCAGGGCAGGTGGTACTGGTCCATTAACCCGACCTTAGACCGGGCCCTGGTCGGCATGGATGTGAACCAGGGCTGGGTGTTCTCGCCCAACGCCAAGTTCAGCTACGACGTCACCCGCCGCATCGCCGCCGGCCTTGAGTATTATGGCTCGGTAGGGCCAGTCACGAATTTTCTACCTTTTCCGCAGCAACAGCAGCAGTTCTTTCCCGCCATCGACCTCGATCTTGGACCGAAGTGGGAGTTCAACTTTGGCGTGGGCGTGGGCGTGACCCGAAGTACGGACCATATGATCGCCAAGATGATCCTGGGCTACCGCTTCGATTACTGAATACTCCCTTGATGCCTGAGGAGGACCTCGATCAGGACGGGCTTTCGTTTTTCGCCGGTCGTCGCGGCCCGTTCGACAGGCGCCGCTTGGCGGACGGTGTGCTCGGCCCCTTCCGCTTCACCTGGGCCGCGTGATGCGTCAGCAGGTAGAGTTGGGCGTTCAGGGCGTCCGCGGCGGCGCTGCTTCGGATATACTGCCCGTCGCTTTGGAGATGCCGCGCCTTCGCTTCGTCTCTCCAGTAGATGTCCAGGACGTCCTTGAGCCGGCGCGCCAGCTTGGGATCCTCGACCGGAAAGACGACTTCCACGCGGTGATCGAGGTTGCGGCGCATTAGATCGGCGCTGCCCAGATAAACCTCTTCCGCCCCGCCGTTCCGAAACCAGTAGATTCGGCTGTGCTCCAGGAATCTCCCCACAATGCTGGTCACGCGGATGTTTTCGCTGACCCCGGGGATCCCGGGCCTCAAGCAGCAGAGGCCGTGGATCAGTAGATCCACTTTCACTCCGGCCTGAGAGGCCCGATAGAGCAGCTTGATCATCTGCGGATCTTCGAGAGCATTGATCTTGAAAACCAGGCGCCCGGGCTCGCCCTTCTTCTGCAGCTCGATCTCTCTTTGGATGAGCGCCTTCAGCCCGGGCCTTAGGTTCACGGGAGCCGCCATCAGCTTGAGCGATCCGTGCCTTTGAGCGTATCCGGTGAGCGCGTTGAAGAAGTGCGTGGCATCGTCCGCAATCTCGTCATTCGAGGTCAGGAACCCGAAATCCGTGTAGAGGCGGGCGGTCACCGGGTTGTAGTTTCCTGTCCCCAGGTGCACGTAACGGTGAATGACTTCGCCCTCGCGGCGTACCACCAGCGCGATTTTTGAGTGCACCTTCAGTCCCACCAACCCGTAGACCACGTGGACGCCCGCATCTTCAAGCGTCCGGGCCCACTCGATGTTGCTCTCCTCATCGAATCGAGCCTTTAACTCCACCAGCGCGGCCACCTGCTTTCCGTTCTCGATGGCGTCCAACAGCGCCGCCACGATCGGCGAGTTGCGCCCCACGCGGTAGAGAGTCATCTTGATGGCCAACACGTCCGGATCGCGCGCGGCTTGGCGCAGAAACTCGACAATCGGTTGGAAGGACTCAAAGGGATGGTGCAGGAGAACGTCCTCGCGCCGGATCACAGCGAAGATATCCTCATCGAGATTGGGTCCGAAGCTGGCCGGGACCAGAGGCACAAAGGGCGCGTCTTTCAGATCGGGACGGTCTGCGCCGCAGAGCTGCATCAACCGGCTCAGGCCGATAGGGCCTTCAATCCGGTAGACGTCTTCCGGATCGATTTCGATGTTGCTGGTGAGGATCTCTACAATCCTCTCGGGCATGTTGGAGTCGACTTGCAGGCGGACGGCAGACGTAAACCGCCGCTTCCTCAGCGCCTCCTCCACGCTTTCCAGCAGATCGTCGCTTTCCAGTTCCTGGATGGCCACTTCGGCGTCACGGATGAGGCGAAAGGGGTAGGCCCCCAAAATTTCCATGCCTGGAAACAGCAGGCTGAGATTAGCCGCAATCAGTTGCTCCAGCCAGACGAAGGCACCTTCGCGCCAGGCGTGCCCCGAGGACTTCCTGACCGCCGGGTCGAGCGCCACCAGCTGAGCCAGCGTATCCGGCACTTTGAGGCGGGCGAAGTGCTCCGCGCCCTGCCGGTCGCCGACGGCCACCGCTAGGTTCAAGCTGAGGTTCGAGATATGCGGAAAAGGACGGCCTGGGTCAAAGGCCAGCGGCGTGAGGACCGGGAAGACGCTCTGGACGAAATACGCGTTCAGATGAGCCTCGTCTTCCGCGCCGAGGGAGGCAAAGTCCGGAATTCGAATACCTTCGCGCTCGAGCGCCGGCAGAATCTCCTGCCGCAGCCCCAGGTGAGAATCCTGCGCCAGGCCTCGCACCTGCTGGCGGATGAGCTCAAGCTGTTCGGACGCGGTGCGGCCGTCGATCCCGACCTCTTGCGTGCCGCTTGCTACCTGCTTCTGCAGACCCGCCGCCCGCACCATGAAAAATTCATCAAGATTGGAGCTGAGAATGGCGAGAAACTTCACCCTCTCGAGCAGCGGGTTTGCCGGGTCTTGCGCCTCCTCCAGGACTCTCTTTTGGAATTCCAGCAGGCTTAGCTCGCGATTGATGTAGAGCTCCGGGCTGTCCAGGTCTGGAGCTTCCGGCGCGGCCCTTAGAGACAGCTCGGTGGCTGTTTCCAGGCCTTGGGTTTTCCTGGACTGGGGCGCGTCCAACTCACGAGCTCGCGCTGTGGCCATAGGCCCACATGGTACTTGAGAGCACAGCCGGTGTAAATGACAGGTTGGTTAAATATTCAACGGGCGGGTCTTATCATAAGGCGGAGAAGACCCAGAACCAGACCGGCAGTGCCCGAGGCAACCGCTTCCCGGAACGTCGCCGACTGCCTCTTCCACCCGCGCGCGAAGGCGTGTTTCCCGGTGCTATAATCGGCATGATGAGCAGTCCTCCGTCACCCTTCAGGGCGCACCGGTGTAGTTTCCACCCGGATCGGCAGGATCCGTATACCCGTCTGAGCACGGTCACCGTTTTCGTTCGCGACCAGGATCGAAGTCTACGCTTCTACGTGGACCAGCTCGGATTCAACCTTACCTTCAATGCTGAGCTTCCATCCGGCGATCGCTGGTTCGGCGTGGCCCCTCCGGATGGAACTGCGATGCTGGCGCTGGTCGCTCCTAAGCCCGATTCTGAGGACTACCAGCTCATTGGCCGGTCCACTCAAGTTGTTTTCCTGACCGAAGACGTCACTGCCAAATTTGAAGAATGGTGCCAGCGCGGGGTTCGTTTTCGTCATCCGCCAGAGACACCGGCTTGTGGCGGGACCTTCACCACCTTCGAAGATGTGGACGGAAATTCGTTTATGCTTCTGGGCCTCGAAGAAATGACTTGGGAAGTCGAGGCGCAGCGTCGCGCGCATGCCGAGAGGCTTGAATCCGAACGCCGTTCTGCTCAGGAGCTGGAAATTGCCCGACAGGCACAGGCGAGACTTTTACCGCAGACGCTGCCGGCGCTGAAGACCGTTGAAGTTGCGGCTGTCTGCATCCAGGCTCGCCACGTCGGCGGCGACTACTACGACTTTC
>DATDGP010000382.1:0-3174 GCA_036522035.1 Terriglobales bacterium | reverse complement strand
CGTCTCCGCCCCGCCGATCATGCCTCCGGACTGTGCAGCGACCATGTAGAGATGATTCGTCAGGCTTTCGCCCATTTGGGATGAAAACAGGGCGTCGCAAAGCGTGTAATGTTTCGCATACGCCCAGTAGTTGGGGATGTCCCGCTCGTCAAGGTATCCCATGGTGTACGGCGTCCCCTCAACCCACACGAACGCATCCATCCTTCCGCTATCGTAGGCGGCATGGGCATGCTCCCACTCGTGAGGCAGGTCGCACGTGGGGAAAAGGCCGGGCATGTGAAACGGAGCGACGCAGTCCTTGCTGCCGGGAAGCTTCGCGAGACAGGTCGAGGGAGGGATACCGTCGGCGCCGGGGAACGTGCCGAAATAGTTGTCGAAGGTTCGGTTCTCCTGCATGATCCAGATGACGTGATTGACCTTCTTCAAACCAGCCGGCAGCGGTCGAGTTTCTGTCGAATCATCCGCTCGCGCTTGCCCCAAAAACGACGACGAGGGAGACGGGGGCTCTCTTGATCCAGCTTCATAGGGTGCCGTCGGCAGAGAGAAGGCTGCGATGAATGTCACCGCGAGAACCAGGCACTCGACGCAGGCTCTTCGTACCCACCATCGCGATGATCTTGCTGTCAAGCGCGTCAGGGCCTTGCACATCGGACAGTCGGTTTCCTTAGTTGTTCCGCTCATCTCGTTTTCCGGAGGTTGGTCTCGTTTCCAAACATTCATGCGCAATACTACTTCAACAGGGGCAAGAGGGAGAATGAAATCTTCGATTGCTGGTGGCCTCCATCAGGCGCTAATATGAGCCTCAAAGGAGGCACGATGAGCCATTCCCTACGTTGCGTCATCATCGTCCCGATGATTCTGCTTTTTCTTGCTCCTGCTCTAGTGCGCGCTCAAGCGACCGGGGAAATCACGGGCAGGGTGACCGATCCGACGGGCGCCGTCGTGCCTGGCGTAAGGGTGACCGCCACGCACACGGCTACTGGGGTTTCGCAATCGACCATCGCGAGCTCCGCCGGAACATACACGATACCGCAGTTGCTGGTCGGAACATACGGAATTACGGCAGAGGCCGCCGGTTTCAAGACCGCCGTCGCAGATCAAATAACCTTGAATGTGAGCCAGCAGAGAGAGGTTGACTTTACGCTCGCGCTGGAGGGGGTCAGAACCACCGTGAAGGTGAGCGCCGCGCCGCCTTTGCTCAACACCACCAACGGTACGCTGAGCAACGTGGTTTCTGCTGAACAGGTGCAGAATCTTCCGCTCAATGGCAGAGATATAACCGGTCTTGTCTTTATGCAGCCCGGCGTGGTAGCTCCCAGCGGGGGCAACCCGGGATGGGTCAGTAATGGGAATCGCGCTGAGACCGCAGTGGGAACTCTTGATAGCGCCGACATCACCGATGCAGAGATGGGCTACGTCGAATTCACGAATTTCAACCTCGAGTCGATCGCCGAATTCAGGGTGATACAAGGCAATTACTCCGCCGAATACGGGCAGGGCGGTGGCACGATTACGCAAATGGTGAGCAAATCCGGCACAAACCAGCTTCACGGGAGTGCATATGAATTCCTGCGGAACAGCGCTTTTGACGCGCGCAACTTTTTCGCCACGTCGGTCTCCCCGCTTGAAAGAAACGAATTTGGCGCCACGTTCGGAGGACCCATACGGAGGGACAAGACATTTTTCTACGGGGAATATGCGGGCCTGAGGCAGGAGGCTGGAGGGCCGAACCTCGTCGCCGTTCCCACGGCAGACGAGAGAAACGGAGTCGTGTCGATCCCTGACCCCAACAACCCCGCACAGACGGACGTGCTCCAGGTACCCTTGAACCCAGTCGCGCAGTCAATTCTTAATAAATACCCAATGCCGAACCAACCCAACGGTGTGTTTGGCGCCAACACGTTCTACTTCTTGTTCAAGTCACCCACCTCCAACAACCAGTTTTCGGCGCGGCTGGACCAACACTTTTCCGATAAGGACTCACTCTTCGCACGCGCCACTTGGGGCAACAACGTGGCCGAAGAGACGGATGCATGGGCTGCTATACTGGGTGGCGCTAATTTTTCTCAAAGCTCCGTCTACAACCTGCGCAACTACTCGATAAGCGAGACGCATATCTTCTCGCCGACGATGCTTAATAACTTCATGTTTACGCTCAACCGAGGTATCGACGGTTATCCGGAAGTTCCTGCAGAAGCGACAACCACCGCGACCATTTTCGATGACGGCAGCCTGCAGGGTTGGGGGCCCGATACATTCCTGACCCAGTATAACGTCACCTTTTTTGATCCCAAAGACGACCTCGTATGGACCAAAGGTCGCCAGTCGTTCCACTTCGGTGGGGAGTTTCGCCGGGAGCGGGACAACGGTACGGGCGTAACAAGCGTGGGCCCCAGCGGCGCATATGACTTCGACGCGGGCACACCCCTCCCGGTAACTGTCCCCTCGACAAACGGGGGTTCGTCACTTGTTGCCGGAACGCCGAGCCCAAACGGTCTAATCAGCATGATGGAAGGAGCTGCCGTCGACTATGCCCGCTCGACGACGGTGCCCGGCTATGGCCCGCCCGGAGGTGGCGTTGTCTGGTGGGGCTTGCGTCGTTGGACCTTCGGCGGGTACGTTCAGGACGACATTAAAGTCACCCGGAAGCTCACTCTGAATCTCGGCCTGCGCTACGAATACGCGTCCGTGCCGTGGGAAGTAGGCAATCGATTCGCGGTTCCGGCCGACTCCCGCAGCCTTTACGGCGATTTTGTAGTGAACCCTCAACCTCTGTGGCCGCCAGACTATCTTTCGGGGGATTTCGCCCCGCGCCTTGGCTTTGCCGCCCAGCTGACGAAAAACACCGTCCTGCGAGGCGGGTTCGGGACGTTTACCAACATGATCCCCACCGTTTACCCCGATCAGGCCTTGGTGAACTTCCCCGTCGCCTCGCTCAATTATCTGTCCAATCCGGTATATTCCCTGACCCCGCTGCCTGTCTCCCTTCCGGTATTGATGAGCACTTCCGGCCAGCCGGTGGTGGCCAATGAAGACTCCTCATCCGTGCCACAAAGTTCAAAAAGAACCGCCTTGTTCCTCTTCACGAAAGTGCACGCTGGGGGTTGCAGCGGTATGTCGCTGCTCGCAGTCGGATAGCGGCAACCACATCCTCGGTCTTCATTTCCCAGCGGG
>DATDGP010000381.1:0-3360 GCA_036522035.1 Terriglobales bacterium | reverse complement strand
GAGGGAACTACTCTGCGCCAGAAAATCGGGGCTCCGCTGCCCGTCGCTGAGTTCCTTGAGATCGCCACCCAGTGCGCGGAGGCTCTGGTGGCGGCTCACCAGAAGGGAGTGGTTCACTGCGACATCAAGCCGGAAAACGTCATGATCACTCCGGCCGGCCAGGTTAAGATCCTTGACTTTGGCATTGCCAAACGGCTGCCCTTTTACGACACCGAAGACACGACCCGCAGTGTGGAATTGCAAGGTTTGGTGGGAACTCCCGCCTACATGGCGCCTGAAGTTCTGGCCGGGAAAGCGCCGGACGCCAGGTCTGACATCTATTCCCTCGGCGTCACCTTGTATGAGGCTCTTACAGGGCGACGCCCAACGCAGCCCGGGGTCCCGGTCGCTGCTGACGCGGGAGCCCCGGCCGCAGTTCACCCCGCCATACCGGAGGCCATTGAGCTCGGCGTCAAGAAGATGCTGCAGCCAGATCCGGTGCAGCGTTACCAGGACGCAGTACATCTACTGCGTGATCTGCGCTCGCTCCATCAGCCTGGGCCACAGCCAGAGCCAATTCCCGCACGGCTAGCCGGTCGGCGAGGTGCGATCGTCACGGGATGTACACTGCTCCTGGCATTGCTGGCGTGGGTCGCCGTGGAGGTGGTCTGGCCTCGGCTCTACCGGGCGGCATACCCGGTTCCCGAAGAGAAGCAAGTCGCAGTGCTGCCTTTCACGGTGGCCGGTGCGGACGCTGGCACCACAGCCTTTGCCAATGGGATCAGCGAAGTATTGAGCGCCAAGCTGACTCAGCTCACGGAAAGGCCGCAGTTTCAGGTCGTTCCAGTAAGCGAAGTGCGAGCCAGGCAGGTTGCCACAGCCGCCGACGCGCGCAAGGAATTCGGCGTCAACCTGGTCATCGAGGGAACCTGGCAACAAGCCGGCGGCACGGTTCACGTCATGTCTGTGTTGATCGATGCGACGAGTAACCGCCAACTGAGAGCGGACGAATTTGTCGCGTCCTCCTCCGACCCGCTGGGCCTTGAGGCGCAAGTAGCGTCTGGCGTTCTTCAAATGCTCGAGATTGAGCTTCAGCCCAGCGAGCAACAGCCCTTCAAGGGACACGGCAGAGCCGAATCCGGCGCTTACGCGTACTATCTGCGCGGCTCTGGATATCTGGATGAGTTCGCAAGGCCCGAGAACATCGATAATGCAATCTCCGAGTTCAACGGGGCGCTTCAGTTAGACCCGTACTATGCCCGGGCACTCGCAGGCCTGGGTGAAGCCTACTGGAAGAAGTACGAGGCCACCAATGACCCGCAGTGGACCAGGCCGGCCAAGACGAACTGCGAGCGGGCCGTCAGTCTGGCCGAATCCGAATCCTCTGGCCACGCCTGCCTTGGCCAGGTCTTGCTTGGGACCGGCGAGTATAAACAGGCTGTAGTACAGTACCAGCGCGCACTGGAGCTCGAACCGACCAGTGACGAGGCGGTGGCAGGGCTCGCCTCAGCGTATTCCGACCTCGGTGAGACTCAGGAGGCAGAGGCCACATTCCGCAGAGCGATCGCGCTGCGCCCGAACTATTGGATGGCGTATAACGCGCTGGGCAGGTTCTACTATGAGCACGGCCGGTATGACGAAGCGGCGGACATGTTCAATAAAGTTGTGTCGATCGCCCCTGATAGCTTTCGAGGTTGGAGTAACCTGGGAGGGGCCGAGGTTCAGGCAGGCCGTTTCGAGAAGGGCATCCAATTGCTGCAGCACTCCATGTCTATCCGGCCCACCTATATGGCGCTTTCGAATATGGCGGTAGCCTTCTTCAAACTGCGGCGCTTTGACGAGGCGGCGGCCTCCTTCAATGACGCGCTCCGCTACAACGATCGTGACTACGTGGTTTGGGGAAATCTCGGCCTGGCGTACCAATACGCCGGGGATCATGCCCGTGCCGCCGTGGCCTTTCAGCAGGCAGTGTCTCGCGCAAAAGAAAGGCTTCAGGTAAACTCACAGGATCCGCTGGTGCTCGCTGATCTGGCGACCTACTATTCGGCACTTGGGCAGCAAGCACTAGCGTTCGATAGCATCAGGCATGCTCTCCGGCTGGCCCCGTCGAATCCCGAACTGCTCCTCGACGAAGCAATGATGTACAACGATTCGGGCGACACTGAACGAGCCGTCCGCGCGGTGAGAAACGCCTTGCTCGCGGGTTACACTTTGGACAGCCTGCGCGATGCCCCTGCATTCGACAACCTCCGCGGAGACGCGCGCTTTAAGTCGCTGCTTGAGGAGTTTGGTTCGCGCCGCGGACACGATGCGCCGAAGACCCCTTAAGTGAAAGCAGAGGTGCCTCTTGGTTAAGATAACAGCTTTTTCCGGTGTTGGGCTCCGCATGGGTAAGACAGATTCCCCATATGGTTACAGCGAAAGACGAATATCAAACCAATCCAATAGAAGGAGGCACAGGAATGGCGGACAAAAGCCGATTATCGAAACTCTCAACCGACGATGTCAACACGACCCTAACCGAGTTGACTGCAACTATTGCGAAGATAAAGAAAGAGCAATCTTGGTTCTTCCCGGGCGGAATTAATCAGATCGACGTCAATTTCTCCTTCGGCTTGACCGGTGTGGCTAGCTTTGAAGTCAACGTTGCCGGTCCAGCGAGCTCCGGGAGCGCAGCAGATGTTAGTGCGCCGGGGAAGTTGTCCATCGATGTGGACGATCCCAACGACCACCAGGCTAACAAGGGTGACACCATCACCTGGCAAAACAACCGTCCGGACAATGTTGTGGTCTATTTTGATGATCCCGTCTACGGTTGTCCTTTCGATCCTCCTAACTGCAATCACTTCCCAGTGAAGGCGGGCAAGACATGGGACACGATAGTGCGAAAGGATGCGTGCGGCCCCTATCCCCACCACACTGAATCATCCGCCGTCCGGCCTGGAAAGGTGATTATCAACCCGGGTATGCCAAGGATAATAATCCAATGAAGGGTGGCTGCTGGCGCCTTCGATATCGAGCGGGACTGCGTCCTCCGAAATCGGATTCCAGTCCTGCCGTGCTCGTTACGCAATAGCGATACGCTAACTGGAATTGCAACCGCACGGAGGAAGAGAACGGGATAGTTTGTCTGTCATCTCGGTTTGTCTGACACGCGGCGGGGTGGGTGATAGCTCTCGGCTCGGAGCTATCACCCGATCTTCGATGCGTCAATATGCTACACCCGGCAACAGCGCGCTATATAGTGGGCCCCGAAATTTGGACCAGGCGATAAGTTAAGATGTCGGCTTAGTCATCGAGGCTAGGAGGGCTGATGACGGCGACACGGAAGCAGTACAGTGCCAAATTCAAGGCGCGGGTGGCGATCGAGGCAATCCGGGG
>DATDGP010000380.1:0-4375 GCA_036522035.1 Terriglobales bacterium | reverse complement strand
GAAAGCATGGGCGGCGTATTTCAAGATGGTCCCGGACTATTCCATTTCGCATGCTGAGATTTTTGCCAATGGAGAGACCATAGCGATGTTCGGCTCCGCCCAGGGCACGTTTTCCAAGAGCGGCGAGATGAAGAAGGAGGACTCCTGGACGACCCCGGCTGCCTGGCGTGCCGTGGTCAGGGACGGCAAGATCGCGCTATGGCAGGTCTTCGCGGATAACGAACCCCTCCGCGCCATCATGCGACGATACTAGAGAATCGGGCGACGGCTCCCTTTGAGCCACGCACCGGGTGCGGGAGGAACTAGATGTCTGAACACCAGAGCAGCAAGCAACAGCCCGTAGCCTTCGAAGGCGTCTCTCCGATCCTTCGCGTCACTAACATGGTCGTGAGCATCGATTACTATCTCCGTCAGCTCGGATTCAAGATCGACTTCCAAACCGAGAGCTTTGTGTCCGTCTCGCGCGGTCGCTGTCACATCTTCCTGTGCGAAGGGGATCAAGGGAATAGTGGTTCGTGGGTCTGGATCGGCGTCGAAGACTCTGAGAGACTGTGCGACGAGTACCGCACGAGCGGAGCGAAGATCCGACATCCACCAACGAACTATCCCTGGGCGCACGAAATGCAAGTGGAGGATCTGGATGGTAACGTTCTGCGGATGGGCTCAGAGCCCAAGGACAATGAGCCGTACGGCGAATGGCTCGACACGCGCGGACGCAGAGCGCCATAGTCGATTGACGCGTGAACATGGATCGCACACATTTCCGGTCGGAACCACGACACCTGGCTGAAGCCATCCCCAAGATCATTCGTGACGGCCGGGAGCGGCCTTAAGGCGACCTTATTTGCCGGCCACGATCTTCTCCATCAGCCCCGAGTAGTCCTTCTTCTCGATCCCATACACCTGTTTGTTGAACTCATCGACCTTCTGGGAATAGTTCATGGAACAGAATTTCGGACCGCACATGGAGCAGAATTTGGCTTCCTTGTAATAATCGTCGGCAAGAGTTTCGTCGTGCATCGAGCGCGCGGTTTCCGGATCGAGCGAGAGAGCAAACTGCTTCTCCCAGTCAAAGGTGTAGCGCGCGTAGCTGAGCGCGTCATCGCGATCGCGCGCGCCAGGGCGATGGCGGGCGACATCGGCGGCGTGAGCCGCAATCTTGTAGGCGATGATTCCGTCTTTCACGTCTTTCTCATTGGGCAGCCCCAGGTGTTCTTTGGGCGTGACGTAGCAGAGCATCGACGCGCCGTGCCAGCCGATCAGCGCCGCACCAATCGCTGACGTGATGTGGTCATAGCCGGGAGCAATGTCTGTGACCAGCGGCCCCAAGGTGTAGAAGGGTGCGCCATAGCACCACTCAACTTCCTTATCAACCTGCTCTTTGATTTTGTCGAGCGGCACGTGGCCCGGGCCCTCGATCATCACTTGGACGTCGTGTTCCCAGGCGCGCCTGGTCAGCTCGCCCAGCGTGCGTAGTTCGGCGAACTGCGCTTCGTCGCTGGCGTCGGCCACGCAGCCGGGACGCAGCCCGTCTCCGAGCGAGTAGGAGACGTCATACTTCTTCATGATCTTGCTGATGTCGTCGAAACACTCGTAGAGAAAATTCTGTTTGTGGTGGTGGGCCATCCACTGCGCCAGGATCGCGCCCCCGCGGCTTACGATCCCGGTAATGCGTTTCGAGATCAGCGGCAGATACTGGACCAGCACGCCGGCATGGATGGTCATGTAGTCCACGCCTTGCTGGGCCTGCTCCTCGATGACCTCGAGCATCAAGCGGGCGTTGAGGTCTTCAATGCGCTTCACGCGCGAGACCGCTTCGTAGATCGGCACGGTGCCGATGGGCACAGGCGAATGCCGCAGGATGGCCTCGCGGATCTCGGGGATGCCGCCGCCGGTCGACAGATCCATCACCGTGTCCGCGCCAAAGTGGACCGACGTATGCAGCTTGCGCAGCTCTTCATCGACGTTCGACGTGATGGCGGAGTTACCGATGTTAGCGTTGATCTTGCACAACGACTCGACGCCGATGGCCATGGGTTCGAGCTCAGGATGGTTGATGTTGGCCGGGATGATCATCCGTCCCGCGGCCACTTCGTCGCGGATGGTTTCCGGAGCGACCTTCTCGCGGTCGGCGACATACATCATTTCTTCCGTGATCAGGCCCTTGCGGGCAAAATGCATTTGGGAAAAGTTGCCGTCGCCGGTCTCCGCGGCCGCCGCTCGCCGCCGCTCGATCCACGTTTCGCGGAGCTTGGGAGTACTGACGGAACCATTCGCAACGCTGTTCTGGCCATTGTGTGCAGTCATAAAGTCACCTTTTGTGCCCGAAAACCCTTCATTATACGCGTCCCTGAAACCAGCTGTGATGTTCATCAGGCTTGTCGGTTCGGGCTCTTGACCAGGGTTCCGGGCGAGACTACGCTTGAGTCATGAAGTTCGTAATCAGCGCTGTGATCATCTTGGGTGGCTTGGGATGGCTCGCTTGGTCCGGCGTCCAGGAAAGCAAGAGCTATTACGTCACCATCAAACAGCTGCACACCATGGGCGATGTGGCGTATACCAGGCATCTGCGCGTGGCCGGCAACGTGCTGCCTGGTTCCATCAAGCAGAACGGGACCCATGCGGAGTTCGTCCTGGTAGAAGACAACCAGACCTTAGCGGTGAGCTACCAAGGCTCCGAGCCCCCACCCGACACTTTCAAAGACAACGCCCAGGCACTGGCGATCGGCGAATTCGGGCGCGACGGCGTTTTTCATGCTAAGGAACTCCAGGCCAAGTGCGCCTCCAAGTACGCGCCGCAGCAGGGCGGCACCGCGCCGGCTCCGGCGAAGGGCTACTGAGGTTCTCGCCTGAACCCTGACGCGCCTCCCGTTCAGCTGGAAAACGTATCCAAGATTTATGGCCGCACCGCTGCGGTTCGCAACGTTTCTCTCGAACTTCAGCGAGGACGGTTCTACGTCCTGCGGGGGGAAAATGGCGCCGGCAAATCCACCTTGTTGCGCATGATCGCCGGCCTGAGCGAGCCCACGGAGGGTACCATCCGGATCTTCGGCCGCCGCGCCCGCAAAGTTCTCGATCACTTGGGTTTCATGGCCCACGCCCCACTGCTCTACGACGAATTCTCGGGCCTAGAGAATCTGCGCTTCTTCGCCAGGTTATACGGCGTGGAGTCGGATGAACAACTCAGCCAAAGCATGCGCCGCGTTGGCCTGGACCCGGAACTCGCCCGACGCGTCGGTCAGTACTCGCAGGGGATGCGCCAGCGTCTCTCGCTCGCCCGCGCCATTTTTCATTCGCCATGGTTGCTGCTGCTGGATGAGCCTTTCTCCAACGTCGATCCCGAGTCGGCAGCCGAGATTGCGCGTCTGCTAGCCGCCATGCGCTCGGAAGGCAAGACGATTCTGCTGATCACCCATCAACTGGGCCTGCTGGCCAACATGGCCGATGAGATTCTGCTCCTGTCCGCCGGCCAACTGATGGATCGAGCCGCGGTGCCGAAGGCCAACCTATGAGTCTCTCCATCGCCAAGCTGACCGCAATCAATGTCGGCAAAGACCTGCGTCTGGAGTGGCGTTCACGTGACGTCCTCAATTCCATGTTGTTTTTTGCCCTCCTGGTGGTGGTCATCTTCAGCTTCGCTTTCAGCCCCACGGTTGAAGAATCGCGGCGAATCGCCGGGGGGTTGGTATGGACCGCGTTTCTCTTTTCGACCATCACGGCGCTGAACCAGTCCTGGGCCCGCGAACTGCGCAACGGCGTGCTGGACGCATACCGCGCCGCGCCGGCTCCGGCTGAAGCTTTGTTCCTAGGCAAATGTCTGGCGAACTTTTTCCTCGTTCTACTGCTGGAATGCCTGATGGCTCCTTTGTTCGTGATCTTTTACAATTTGACTTCAGTGGGCCCGTACTGGCAGCTGATCGTGGTGTGCCTGTTGGGAACGTGGGCGTTGGTCGTCAACGGCACTTTTTTTGCGGCCATGTCCATCCGCACCCGCAACCGCGAGTTAATGCTGCCTCTGCTGCTGCTGCCGATTTCGATCCCGGCTGTCGCGGCCATGGTCGCGGCCACTACCAACGTGCTCACCGGCGAGTTCTCGCCGATGCTGCACATAAAGTTTCTGGCGGGATACTGCGTGGTCTTCACGACCGCGTGTTTCGTCTTGTTCGACACGGTGCTAAACGCGGAATGAAATCTCCAGTCTTCTATCTCTTGCTGATCATCACTCTCGGGCTGCTGGCCTGGGGAACCTACCAAGCTTTGGTCGTGGCTCCTCCGGAGGCGTCGATGGGCGACGCACAGCGCATCTTTTACTATCACGTGCCGGCGGCGACCGCGGCTTCACTCCTGTTTTGGGCCAATTTTGCGGCTTCCCTCT
>DATDGP010000379.1:0-78796 GCA_036522035.1 Terriglobales bacterium | reverse complement strand
ATTGCGATCATGGTGACCATGGTCCCGTGGAACCAAGCCAGCGGCTCTTCGCTTTCCGGCAGTCCTTTTGTGACGGCCTTCGCCGCCGCGCATGTGCCGTTTGCCGCGGCCATCATGAACTTCGTGGTGCTCACGGCGGCGCTGTCGAGCGTGAACACCAACCTCTATCTTTCCACCCGCATGCTGTTTTCGCTGGGCCGTGGGGGCTATGTTCCTGCCTGGATGGGGAAAGTGAGCCCGAATGGCGTGCCGCATCCCGCGTTGCTCGCGTCCACCGCGGGGATTATCGCGGCCATTCTGCTGGCCATCTTCGCCCCCAAAAACGCTTTTCTCATGCTGTACGGGACCGCCGTGGCCGGAATGCTTTTCGTATGGCTGGTGATCCTCAACACCCATCTCCGTTTTCGCAAGGCGATGACCACGGAGCGGCTGCTCAGTTTGCCCATGCGTCTTCGTGCTCACCCCTTCTTCACGATGGCCGGCATTCTGCTCCTGCTGGGGATATCAGCTACAACGTTCTTTGTCGACGGATTAGAGTGGTCCGTTCCGGCGTTCGCCATCTTCTTAGGGATCATCTCGCTCGTATACCTTCGGAGCCGGCGGCGCGACAATATTTGAATGTTTCTCAAAGGAGAACAGGCGATGGCGGAAGCCAGCGAAGAGGTTTATTCTTCGCTCCTCGGAAGATTCAAAGGGGACCTGCTGCGTCCCGGCGACCTCGGCTACGACGACGCGCGAACTGTTTGGAATGGCATGTTCGTTCGCACGCCGGGGGTGATCGCGCGATGCGCCGACGTCACCGACGTCGAGAACGCGGTTCGATGTGCCCGCGAAGCCGGAATCGTTACCGCGATCCGCTGTGGAGGGCATAGTTTGGCGGGCTTCAGCACCTGCGATGGCATGGTGATCGACTTGTCGAGAATGCGTCAGGTCACAGTCGATCCCGGGTCGCGCCGTGCCCGATTCGCTGGGGGCTGTATGTTGGGCTCAGTCGATGTGGCAACGCAAAAGGCGGGACTGGTGTTTCCCTCTGGCGTCGTATCTCACACCGGTGCGGCCGGCCTGGTTCTGGGTGGAGGAACTGGATGGCTCACCCGCCGGTTCGGACTATCGTGCGATAACGTCGAGGGCTTCGTCCTGGTCACCGCGGACAGCTCGGTTGTACGCGCTAACTGCAGGGACAACGCGGCCTTGTTTTGGGCCTTACGTGGAGGTGGCGGCAACTTCGGAATAGTCACTGAATTCGAAGTGAAGTTGTATCCGCTAACCGGGGTTGTGCTCGCTGAAGGGTTGTCGGCAGAAGGTGATATCCGCCGACTTCTCGAAATCTGGCGAGACTTCATGGCCAGGGCTCCCTTCGACCTGAAGTGGAACATCAACTTGCGCCTGGCTCCGGCTACTGACAGAGTACCGGTTGAACTTCGCTCGCGCCCGGTAGCCAGTAGTGCCTTGGTCTGGACAGGCAGCCCTGAGTCTGGCAGGCCATACTTAGAACCTGCGCTTGCACTCTGCCATCCGCGTTCCGTAAGCAGTAAAGAGGTTACATTCACCGAGCTACAGACCATGGCGGACTCCGACTTTCCCCACGGCCGGCGCTATTACACCAAGTCAGGTTTTTTTGCTCATCTCGACGACAGCACCATCGATCGCCTGGTGGACGCCGTGACTACCCTTCCTTCATCGGAAACGCTCATGGAACTTGCTTATCTAGGCGGTCGAGCGGCCGAGGTCGCTCCCGGAGAGACTGCATTCGGAGATCGCAGCGCTCCCTTCGTCTTGACCTTGCTGGCGAATTGGACGGACGCGGCCGATGACGCCGCCAATATCTCCTGGGCCCGCGGGCTCTTCGAGCGACTTCGGCCGGCGATGAAACCCGGTGTCTACGTAAACTTCATGAGCGGCGATGAACAGGATCGTGTGCCGGAGGCTTATCGGGAGCGATGGGAGCGCATGGTATCCGTCAAGTCGCACTACGATCCCACGAATTTCTTCCGCTTGAATCAGAATGTTCCCCCGTACCAGACTGCGCCGAAACAGTCATAGTAGGTGTCGCCAAGGCGAGGGATGGCAAGCCGGACGCACTATGAGACGCTGGTCCAGGGGAAACAGCGCGCAATCATAACCAACCTCCAAGGTGGGTGAGAGCTTGCTTCAGCTAGAGTTTAGCGCCGGCGGCTATCTTGATGGCTTGACGAATGCGCTGATAAGTTCCGCAACGGCAGATATTGCCCTGCATGGCCTCATCTATGTCAGCATCAGTCGGTTTGGCTTTTTGCTTGAGCAGCGCCGCCGCCTGCATGATCTGGCCACTCTGACAATAGCCGCACTGGGGCACGTTGAGCTGCTTCCAAGCCGTCTGCAGCGGATGTTCACCCTGACCGGGCAGGCCCTCAATAGTTACGATTCTTTTGCCGGCTACTTTGTTCATGGGCGTTACACAACTGCGTATGGCAGTACCCTCCACGTGAACCGTGCAAGCGCCACAAAGGCCCATTCCGCATCCGAATTTCGAGCCCGTTAGTTGTAATATGTCCCGCAGATACCACAACAAGGGCATTTCAGGGTCGCCAGGAAAATCATGGAGGGCCCCGTTTACGCTAAGTTGGATCATTTGACGTGCTCCTGTTTGCGGACTCTCCCTCTCTACTTGCCATCTACCCATTTTGGGCTTCTGACTCGCGCCTTCTTTTGCCTCATTTTCCAGCGGCCGACTTGTTGGAGTCCGCAAGCTTACGAATGAACTGCACGAGCGACTGAATCTGTTCGTGATCGAGCTTGGTCCCGAACGGAGGCATCCTTGCGGTCTTGCCCTTGCTTATGATTTCGGCCATCTGATCGTCGGTGATCTTCTGCGCTTCGGCGGAACGCAGATCGGGTATTTGCAAGGCCTTTCCCGTTGGAGTATGGCCGCTTCCATCGGCTCCGTGACACAAGCTGCACGATGATCGAAAAGTAGCTTGCCCAGGTTCCTGGTTCTGCTCGAACACGGCGGGTGCTGACAGCGAAGTCCCAATGACAAAGATAGAGATAAGAACGAACACGATCTGATCTGCCTCCTCTTGATCGAAACCGACTCATAATTTAATCGGCAGTTCGCGAATTCTCTTACCGGTTGCCGCGAAAATCGCATTACAGATCGCGGGCGCAATCGGCGGTACTCCCGGCTCTCCCACGCCCGCAGGTGGAGCATCACTTTCCACCAGGGTGACGTTGGTATGGTAGGGAGCTTCGTTGATCCTGGCTACGGGATAGTCGTGAAAGTTGGATTGGTTGATGATCCCGTTGGTTGCGGTGATCTCTCCGCTGCGCACTATGCTGGTTCCAAACACCGCAGCACCCTGGAACTGAGCGCGCGTGGACTCCGGATTCACCACAGTCCCGGCGTCGACGACCGTTTCCACGCGAGGGATGCGAATCTCACCATCATCGCGAACCTCGACTTCGACTACGCTGGCAACATACGTAAGGAAGCTGCGGTGGGCGGCAATACCCATGCCCGCTCCCTTGCCGAGTTTGCGTTTTCCCCATGCCGCTTTTTCGGCCGCCATCTCGATCACCCGGCGCAAGCGCCCGGTATCCACGGGATACTTGTCCAATGAAGCGCCATAGTTGGGATACTTGGTCTTCTTGAGATCGATACTACGCGGCGGTCCTATCAAGGCCAGAAGGTATTCGACTGAGTCCCTGCCGGCGGCATGCGCCAGTTCATCGGCAAAGCTCTGAACCGCAAAGGCGTGATAGATGTTGGCCACCGACCGCAGCCAGCCGATCCGGACATGGGCCGTAGCCTCACCGTTCTCTACGCGCAAATTGGGAATATCAAAAGGGACATCCGTCCAGCCCATTCCTAGTTCGCCATCGCTGCCGGACCTGGCATTCGCGGCAAATGTCGAGGTGATGGGAGGAAATGCGGAACGTTGTAGCCATGCGGCAGGTGTGCCTTTGGCATCTAGAGAAGCCTTCATGTACATGGCTGCGACGGTGTGAAAGTAGTCAAATTTGATGTCATCTTCACGACTCCAGGCGACTTTCACCGGCCGGCTGAGCTTCTTGGAGAGCACGGCAGCCTCAGCCACGTAATCAGGCTTAGATTTGCGTCCAAAGCCGCCGCCCAGAAGTGTCACGTGGCAAATGACGTTCTCTTTGGGTATTCCCAGCTCGTGAGAGACGATGTCTTGTACCGCTTGGGGGTTCTGTGTAGCTGCCCACGCGGTAACCTTACCATCCTTGAATTCGGCGACTGCCGCTGGGGGTTCCATGGGCGCGTGCGCCAGGTGAGGGACATAATATTCCGCTTCTATAATCTTTTGGCCGCCAGCGAACACCGCGTCCACATCGCCCTCATTGCGGATCACCGTACCCGGCTTGCGCGCGGTCTCCTGCAACTCCTTCTTATACTGTTCGGAGGTATAGTTGGAATTTGGCCCGTCGTCCCATTCGACGTTCAGCTTGCTCCGGCCTTGAAACGCGGCCCACGTATTTTCGGCAATCACCGCGATCCCACCCAGTGGCTGAAAGGCATGCGGCGGTTGGAAGGGGTCAATCGGGACGGTTTGTAAAACGCCTGGAACCTTCAACGCTTCTTTATCGTCATAGGATTTTACTTTGCCGCCGAGGACTGGAGGGTGCTCAATCGAGGCATAGACCATCCCACTTATTTGAGCGTCCATCCCATAAATTGCTTTACCAGTGCAACACGCTTCCAGGTCGTACGCAGAAGTGCCTTTGCCAATATAGCGCCACGCACTTCGTGGCTTGAACTGCAAGTCCTCCTTTTTGGGAACGGGCAATCTGGATGCGGCGGCCACAAGCTCGGCGTATCCAGCCCGCCGTTTGGAGGCGCGATGCACCACAAAATGGGGCTCGGTCTCCAATTCAGCTGCCGGGACACCCCATTGCGCTGCAGCTGACTGCACCAGCATGGCGCGGGCGCTTGCTCCCGCCTGCCGCATGGCGTCATAGAATTGCCGGATGGATTGGGAGCCGTCCGTGTCCTGCGAACCGTATCGGGGATCACCGATCGCCTGCTCGATTTTCACCCGCTTCCAGTCCGCATCCAGTTCATCGGCAACAATCAAGGGAAGGGAAGTACGGCTGCCTGTTCCCATCTCCGAGCGGTGGGCCACAATGTACACCGTGCCGTCGCTGTCGATGCCAAGATAGACGCTGGGATGAAGTGAGGCGAGATCGGCTGCCGTGGCTACCGAGGCCTCTGCAGTTGGGCCAAAGCGCGCGCTAAGAACAAACGCCGCGGTTGAAAGAGCCCCTTTTAAAAAAGTACGCCGGCTAACATTTTCTATGATGTTCATGCCGTTTCCGTGTCCGTCGTTTCCTTAAATGCTGCCTGGGCTTTGTCCTGGTTCATGATCCAGGCCCCATTTCACCTCGAACCTCAGACGATTACCTTGTAACACCTTGCAGCGATCTGGGTCTGTCCTCGAATTGGGCCTGCGACTTGACTTCGTAATTGTATGCGGAAGGAGAAATCGTAAAATTGGGCATGGGAGCAAGCATCGTTAAATAGCGCACCAAGTTGGACTGCGTCCCAGATAATAACTGGGTATTCTACTCTGGATTAAACAGATCTGTTGCAAGAAAGATTTTTTCTGAAGTGTTGCAGGTCATGCAGCATTTCCTAAGAGAAGCGCTCTGGGATACCCTGGGCTGATGCGCCTCTATCGCAGAGACTACTAGAGCAGAGACTACTAGATAAGATAGAAGCAGGACACAGCCTCATGACTGGCGGCCAGGTGGGTCTCGGCCGTGTGCGACGAACAGCACAATCTCAGCATCAGCAAATGGGCCTTGCCCGTTCAGATGCACCTTGAGGTCGAGGAGCCGGCTGGGTTGAGTGAAACCCTCTATAATCGCTCCATGCCCATTGATCACATCATTATCACACTCCAAGACGAACGCGACCGCCTAACCCAAGCAATTGACGCCTTATCCCAAAGCCAAGCAGCCGGCAAACGCCGGGGCCGGAAGCCAGGAAGCCACATGAGCGCCGCTGCCAGGAAGCGAATCAGCGAAGCCACCAAGAAACGGTGGGCTGAGTGGCGGAAGAAGCAGAAGAAGGCTGCTTAAAGAACCGCCTGCGTGTCAGTCGGCGCCAGCTACCATCCTGGGCTGCACCTGCTCAACGACCAGCTAAGTCAGCGGTACGCTGATGCCTGGAGCTCGTAGAGCTCCGAGTACTGACCGCCCTTGGCCATCAGTTCATCGTGCGTCCCGACCTCCACAAGTCGGGCCCCGTCGAGCACGATAATGAGATCGGCCATGCGGACCGTGGAGAATCGGTGGGAGACGAGGATCGTGATGCGGCTGCGGCCGGCCGTGTCCCGCGCTGCTGCGGCGTAGTGCTGAAACAGCGCGTGTTCAGTCTCCGCGTCTAGCGCAGCTGTCGGTTCGTCGAGGACTAACAGCAGCGGCTGATCGCGCATGAAGCCGCGTGCCAGCGCGAGCTTCTGCCACTGGCCGAACGATAGTTCGACTCCAGATGGCCAGGTTGCACCGAGCTGGGTGTCGAGGCCAGACGTCAGACGGGCAACGACGTCGCCAGCGCCGGCGCGGTCGACAGCCGCGAGTACGGCGGGTTCGTCGTCCAGTCGGGGAACGTCGCCCAACCCGACTGTGTGTCCGGCACGAAATTCGAAGCGGAAAAAATCCTGAAACGCACCCGCGAGATGCGTTCGCCATTCGCTGGCGGGCACGCGCGCCAGCGGCGTGTCGTCCACGAAGATTGAACCAGAGGAAGGTTCGTACATCTTCGCGAGCAGCTTGACCAGCGTTGTCTTGCCGGCGCCGTTCTCACCCACGATCGCGATGACGGTGCCCACGGGCAGCATCACCGACACATTGTCCAGCACCACGCGTGAGGTGCCCGGGTACGCGAACGAGACGTGGTCGAGCCGGATGCCGCGGTGCAACACGGTTGGAACCGGCAGATCCCCCGACCGAGCAACCGACGCAGCGTAGTCTTCGAGCCAAGCGAGCCGTCGCGAGCCGTCCATCCAGAATCCGCGCAAAAATCCAATCTCGCCAACGGTGGCGCCAATATATGCCGAGAGACGCGCACCTGCGGCGAGCACCAGCAGCACTGCGCTGGCTGGCGCGCCGAGCCCGGACGACACGAACACGATCGCACCGACATATGCGAAGCCGAATATGGTCCACGCAAGCGCGTGCCACAACGCCGAACCCCACCGAGCGGCCGCTACCGGTCCGTACCAGCGTTCCCACGCCGCTCGGCGCTCTGTAACGAGGCGCTCTCCAATACCGGTGATCCGTACCTCCTTCCCGGGCGGCGCGGTCGTGGCAATGGTAAACAGGTGACGCGCCAGCCGATTGGTTTCGGCCCCGCGCTCCTCGGCCGATCTCTCGACCCCCGGCCGCCACGTCGAGGTCAACACGGTGGGGACCGCGAACACAGCCAACAGGATGAGTACTGGATGAATCGACGCCAGCAGCGCCATCGTTACGCCGAGCCGCAGGATCCACCCGAGTGTGGAGAACAGCGACATGTACATGTGGTCGAGGACGAACACCTGATTACGGAGCATGGACAGGCGGTCGAGATACTCCGGACGCTCCTGATGCGCGATCGTCGCGACTGATGCCTGCAATTCGGCGACGTGCGACTCGAGCGCGATCGTTACCTTGTCACGGAAGCGGCGCTGCACGCGCGTACTGACCGTGCGGAGAAACCACGTAGCGGCGGTAGACACCCCTAGGCCAATCGCCGCGCCTTCGACCAAGCCGGGTCTATGCTCGAGAACACCTTTGCCGAGCAGCCACAGCCACAGTGCGAGCAGCGCATCGGGCAGCGCGGCCAACTGCGACAGCGCGAATGACACGAGCATCAGGCGCGGCTCGTGGCGATAGCCCAACTTACACAACCGCCACATGGAGGACAGCGCAGGAGGCAGCGGGCCAATCGTTCCGGGCGTCTCAGAGGCGCGCTCTCGTTCAGGAGAGGATGTCATACGTTGTACCCTCCTCATCGGGAACGTTGAAGCGCTGCGCCTGCAGATCAAACATCGTCCGATACCGTCCGCCGAGGGCCATCAGCTCGTCATGCGTGCCGAGCTCGATGACCCGGCCGTGCTCGAGTACGCAGATACGATCAGCATGGCGGACCGTAGAGAAGCGATGCGAAATCAGAATGGTCGTGCAATGCCGCGTGGCGGCGAGCAGGCGATCGAAGATCTCCGCTTCCCCACGAACGTCAAGCTGCGCGGTCGGTTCGTCGAGCAGTACGACTCCGGCGCCGAGATTGACAGCCGCCAGCGCCCGGGCGAGGGCGATACGCTGCCATTGGCCGCCCGAGAGGTCAGTGCCGCCGCTATATCCACGAGCAAGCACCGTGTTCAGCGCGGCCAGGTTCGTAGCTCCTGCTGACTCAAGTGCGGAGCGCACGACATCATCTGGCGCGCCTGCCGGGGCGACGTTGTCGCGCAGCGGCAGCTCCAGGCGGATGAAGTCCTGAAACACGGCCGTGACGCGCGAGCGCCACGACGAGAGATCGAACTCGCGAATGTCGATGCCGTCGATCTCGATCGCGCCTGACTGCGGATCGTACAACCGGCACAGCAGCTTTGCGATCGTCGTCTTGCCGGCGCCGTTCTGTCCCACGATGGCCAGCGACGAGCCGGCGGGAATTGTTAGATCAAAGTGTTCCAACACGGACGCGCCTCCGCTAGGAGGCGTCGAGGTGCCAGCAGGATATGCGAAGGTGACATTGCGGAGACGAATCTCGCTCGCAGGGATCGCGTCCGCCTTGCGTGTGCCAGAGTGGAGCATGCCGGCAGGTTGCATCGCCGGCTCAAGTCGCAGCACCGCGGCGACTGGGGCGGCCGCCCCATCGAGCGCCCAACTGAATCCACCGAACGCAATCATCGACACGCCGATGGCACTCTGCACGTAGACCACGGCTTCCCCGAGACTGATGCGGCCATGGGCAGCGTCGCTCGCCAGCAACCAAAACACCACGATATTCGCGGACAAGACGAGGAGCATGCTCCAGACGACGGGACGCTCGCGCAGACGTGTGGCGGCGTACTGAAGCTCGTGCAAGCGAGTGCGTCTGGCGATGAAACGATCGATGGTCCAGCGGGCTAAGCTGAACAGGCGCAACTCTTTGCTCGCGGGTGGGTCGACCGCCAGCCGGTAGGCGTAGTCGGCATCCCGCTGCGCCCCACGTACCTCCTCGGTGTTGCGGTCGCGCCAGATCGCGCTCTCGCGCAGAAGCCAGTGCGTTGCCAGCCAGGCGCCCGCGAGCACGACTGGCGCCCACCAGGTGTATCTGGCGAGAATCATAGCCGACGCGATACCGCCGATCATCTCGACCATGCCGTTCGCGATGAAATCCATGGAGATCGAAAGGGGCGGGCCGGTCATGCCAAGGTCGAAGTCGCGCGCGACGGTGAGGTCGCTGGTGAGCCTCGGGTCCTCGAGGTGCCCAATGCCTGGAGGGCGCACGCAGGCCTCGGTGAGCCGATCGTAGAGCCATGCGACGGCGCGGTCCCCCAGGTTGGCGCTGACCGCTTGATGAATCGGACTGAGCACCTGAAGCAGCACGAAGATCGTACCGGCAAACGCGAGCGGAACCGCCAGCCGATCGCCCCGTTGAACGGCGCCGACCAGCACGCCCATCGCGATCGCGAACGCTGCCGGTAGAATCCCTCTCAGCAGTAACGCCGCCCACCAGGCAGCGGCGAGTCCGAGGTCCGCCTTCGGCAGGATCCCGAAGAACTTCCATTCCTTGCGCTCGGTTAGTGATTGGAGCACGACCGTATTCTGCCACAGAACGCGCGCGCACCACACCACGCGCCGATAGAGACCGCTGGCGAGTGCCGGGTCATTCTGAGATGATGTCCTCGCCTCTCGACTGGCTGGGTTGAGTTAGAAAATGAGTGGGAGCGTCGGAACCGGGCGTCTAGGCACTCAGTTCGAGATCGGATGCGCGCCGCATTTGTCCTGATCTAATCGTTAAAGGCTCCTAGTGCGCCCGGCCGACAATCAGAGTGAGATCGTCACCCTGGTCGCCTGGGCTGAATTGCTGGACGCCGGCAAGCACCTTTTCCAGCAGCTGGGCGGGAGCCAGGTTTCTGTTTGCTTGGAGGAGTTCGAACAGGCGTTCCTCTCCGAATTCTTCTGCGGCCGCGTTGGACGCTTCCGTAATGCCATCAGTGTAGATAGCCAGAATGTCGCCGGGAGCAAGCTGCACTTCGGCGATCGAACACTCCCAATCCTCAAACGCGCCCAGGACGGTGGCGGTGGCTTGCAATCGTTCAGCAGCGCCTACCCGGTGCAGCAGTAAAGGAGGGTTATGACCGCAGTTCGCATAACGCAGCTTGCGCGTGGCATCGTCGTACAGCCCAAAGAACATGGTGGCGTAATGGTTACTCTCGGTGTTCTTGTAGAACAGATGATTTACCGCCGACAGGAGTCGTGCCAGGTCTTGTTGGGCAAGAGCATATTGGCCGCCTAGACTGGCCTGCAAATTCGCCATCAGCAGGGCGCCGGAAATGCCTTTTCCCGCGATGTCCGCCAAGACAAACCCAACGTGTCCCGAACCGAAGTCAACAAAGTCATAGTAGTCCCCGCCTACAGCTCGGGCTTGAATACAGGTGCCACTGTATTCAAAGGTTTCGAGCCGGGGGCATTCTTGCGGCAACAGCTTCCTTTGCACTTCGCGGGCAATTTCCATCTCTTGAGCAGCGCGACGGTCGGCATCCATTCGCTCTGCCATCCTTTCAGCGAGAGAGATGCTTTCTAGCGTCATCCCCGCTTGGCTGGCAACGGAGCCCAACAGAAGCTTGTCTTCGTTGGAGTAAGGCTCTTCAGACAGCCGCGGTCCAAGCACCAGGAGCCCCATCAATTCCCCGGAACGGCCCAGCGCGGGAACCAAACACTCGGGATGAAGCCGTGCAAGGGCTGTCACCAGCGGAAGCAGGCTTGCGGCCGGTTTTATCTCCCAGGGTTCACCCCGAATAGTAAGCTCAGCTATTCCTGCTAACTCGGTGGAAAGTTTGCGCAATGGTGGCGGGACCTTATCACCGGCTTCCAAAGTGTCTCCGCCGCTCTTCAAGTAGATCGCCAGCGAACCAGGGTGCAGAGCCATCGTAAGATGCTGTTCCAGAAGTGAGGCCAACTCTTCTTTACTGCTGATGCTCCTGACTTTCTGGGCTAGATCCTGCAGTATCATGCGCGCGTCGTAGGCGCCGCGGAAGAATGCCCGGTCAATGCGGCCGGTGACTTGGCGCACGCCAGGCGCCGAGACCCACGCCAGCGTGATTCCAAAGCCAACGCCCACCGACATGGCGACTGTGGGCGCCACCTTGAATACTTTGGAAAATGATATGGTGAACAGCGCGTTTACGGATACTGCGAGTAGGAGAAGTAAAACCACGAAGCCCCTTTTCACCAGGACATACCGGGCACTTCGGCGCAGCAGGATCGGAATCTCATCTTCTGCAACTATGACCTTGACGTGATCGAGCGTGGGATCACCGACAGAGGAGCGCGAATGGTCGCTTGTGGGAGGTGATCCTGTTGGATTGAAGTCGCCATCAGCGTATGACTCCCGCATAACGTCGGGCCAGGCCGACCGGGTATCCTGGCCGTTACGGCAATCACACCATCTCCCCCGGGAGATCGCGAGGCGGGTAGTATCTCTTGCCGTTGAGTTTAGCTACTTCTTCGCGGAAAGTGGTGCCGTAATCTCGTTGGGAATCGGAGAGCAGCCAGGCCTGTCGCTTGTAGTTCCAACTCTCGGGATTCAGGCGTTGGGCCTCTTTGAAATGATGAATGGCTTCAGGCAGATGACCAGTCCTATAAAGATGTTCACCTAATCCAAATTCTGCGGCGGCCAGTGACCAATCTGGATTTGGCGTGGCAAGCCTCTCCCTGAGACGCTCTTTGCTGAAAACATAGGCGCTCCGGTCGCCTTTTTCCGCCCAATCGCGAAGCGCAGCAAGATAGGAAGCGGACTCCAAGCCGTGGATGTGCGTCAAGCGGTCGTCCACATAAGCAGTTTCATTGGGACGCACAATTCTTCCCAGTTCATTGATCCACACTGCGGTGGGAACATTCACCATATTGTAAAGCTTGGAAACCAGATGCTCCTGATCGATCAGAGCCGTGTGGGTCAACCTGATTCGCTCTGATGGCGCGGGCGATCTTACAGGCGCGCTCATCGGTACCCTCGCGGCTGTCAACCAAGGGCCGGCATCCTGGGCGCCCCGGGTATCTTCAGCCACAGTAATGATTTCGAAATTGTTGTGTGTCAGCTCTTCTTGGATTGCTTGCCAGCCCGGCAAGTCGAAGTGGCAGCCTCACCAAGAAGCCCAGGTCACCAGGAAAACCTTTTTGCCCCTGAAATCGGACAGCGAATGCAGATTCCCGTCGATATCGGGAAGCGTGAAGTCCGGCGCTTCCAATGAGGCCAGTTGCTGGCCCTGATCCGAGCGCGCTCCGAAATACCAGGCGGAACGCGCCCGATCGTGGGCCACAGGCTGGCCCATCAGCCGAGCCAAGGCAGTCATGTTGAACCACGATTTGCCGGATTCATCGCGCAGGAATTCGGATCGCTTGGACTGCGGCAGCGGGTAACAGACCTCGCCCCGGCAGAGGCCCTGCGGCTTCAATTCAAAACACGTAGCGCGGCCCAGATCCACGCTATCGATCCACAGGTGTCCTGCTTCAAACTGGCCGGACAGTTCGGTAACAACATCGTCATAGATCACCGCGCAGCGGATTTCAGCCATGCCTGACTCTCCCGGATTGAGTGAACAATTATATAAAAGAAGCGTTCAGGTGCTAGCTCTTGGCCCCTCTGTGTTAGCGCCACCAATCGCCGTTGGGTCGGCTAGGCGCCTGAAGGCATCTGGCAGCAGTCCAAAAAACTCTTTTTGTTAAACCTTTCAACCGTTACGCGTATCTAAGAGACCTTAGAGATGGCAAATACACAGAAAACCGTGATCGTGACTGGCGGTTCGGTAGGCATCGGAGCAGGCCTTGTGAAGGCCTTTCTGGATCGCGGATATAACGTGGTGGCGAATTCGCGCAACATCACCAAGTCGGGCGCGTTCCCAGCGTCAGATAAACTCGCAATGGTCGACGGAAGCATCGCCGACGCTGCGACCGCATCGCGGATCGCCGAAGCCGCCAAAAGCAAATTCGGATCGATCAACGCACTCGTTAACAACGCCGGCATATATTTCTCAAAGCCGTTCCTGGATTATACGGTCGACGATCTGCGGTCACTCGCTTCCGTCAACATCGAAGGTCTTCTCTTCATCAGCCAGCTGGCGATCAAGCAGATGTTGGCTCAGAAGACTGGCGGAAGCATCGTCAATATTACGTCGACGATGGTGGATCACCCGATCGAGGGAATCAACTCCGCGGTTGCGATGATCACGAAAGGCGGCCTTGAGGCCGCGACGCGGAGCCTGGCGATGGAATACGCAAAACAGGGAATACGCGTGAACGCCGTCGCGCCGGGCATCGTCGATACGTCCATGCACAAGGGTCAGCCCAAAGATTTGCTCAAGACGCTGCAACCGATGGGACGGATTTCCGAAGTGAAAGACATCGTGGACGCGATCGTCTATCTGACGGAAGCCGGTCAGGTGACCGGGGAGGTGCTGCACGTAGACGGCGGTGCGCACGTTGGCAAATGGTAATCTCTCAGCCGCCGCCCAGCGATTGTCAGGTGTCCGGCGAAACCGCGGAGCACGTAGACGGCATCAGCAATTTACACGAATCGGTATTGTGATGAACTGTCTGGAGGGCAAGGTTGCGTTCGTTGCCGGCGGCGATGAAGGAATCGCTTCAAGCAGCTGGAGGGAAACGCCACCTCTGTGCGTCCCCCGGGCATGGCAAGGCCTCGCTTGAGTGCAAGACGTTGAGTCCGCCGTTGCTGGAGAGCACCTCGTACCGGGTCTCATCCTGTTCTCTCCAGAACCGCAGCGTCACCATGCTTGTCCCCACTCTCAAGTTGTGCAGGGTAATATCCGGAAGCCATTTTGGAAGAACAGGGTCGAGATAGAGTGTATTGCAGTGTGCGTCGGCGCCCAAGCCCAGGATCGCTCGGAGCAGGTGGAACACGCTGCCGGCAGCCCAGGCCTGCGGGACATTGGCTCCGAGATATTGCACCGGGAAAGCGCCCCATTCCCTTGCTGTACCTGCGTAGAGTTCCGGGAGCCGGTAGAACACGAAGTAACTCGCCGCTTCACTGATGCCACGGGCGATGGTGGCCGCTTGCTGTGAGAATCCATAGCGCTTGCAACCCATAGCGATGATGCCGTTGTCGTGTGGCCAGATCGACCCGTTCTGATACGAGAAGGGATTGAAGGCGGGGCACTTTTCCGACAGAGTTCGAATACCCCAACCGCTCCACATATCGGATTCAAGCAGACGGGCGATGACCCGCTCTGCCCGCTCGCGACTCACGATACCGCTCCACAGCAAGTGCCCCGGATTGGACACGATCGTTCGCACCTGCTTCTTGTCGCCATCGAGGGCGTAAACATAGAACCCCGTTTCTTCGCACCAGAAGAGTTCCTCGAATTTTCGCTGTAACTCAGCTGCTTTTCGGCGCAGAGTGGACGCCAGGTCTGGCTGGTTGAAGTGATCAAAAGCGTTCGCCATCCGCAGCCAGGCGTCGAATGTGTAACCTTGCAGTTCGCACAACGCTTTCGGACCTTTGACGGGAGCACCGTCAGGATACATGACGGAATCTGGAGCATCTTTCCATCCCATATTTTCGTAACCCAAGGAAGACCGCGTCTGATACTCCTGCAGGCCATCACCGTCGAGATCGCCGTGGTGGTCGATCCATTCCAGACACCTCTTGGCTACGGCCTCGTGCTCTTGAAACAGCCGGTCATCTCCCAGCCATTTCCAAGCCTCGTGCAGCGTGATGAGATACAGCGCGGTTGCGTCCGCGGTACCGTAGTACGGTGTGTGTGGCACCAGCTTTCGCTCGGCGAGTTCCCCAGCCCGGATTTCATGCAATATCTTGCCGGGCTGCGCATCACGGTAGTCGTCGATCTCAGTCGCTTGCAGTGTGCCTAGGATGTCCAACGCACCTCGCGCGAAATCTGGGTACACCACCATGTTCTGCAGGCTGACGATGAGACTGTCGCGGCCAAAGACCGCCACAAACCAGGGAACGCCAGCTGCAGGGATGAATTCGTTGTGTACTTTGCCTGGGTGTAGCCGCAAGGCGGCCATGTCCTCCACGGACTGTTTGAAAAGGCGGTAAACATCCTCGTTCGAACTCGTGACCGACGTGGTGACTCCCTTCCAGTCTCTCAGCTCGGCCTCAACCTCGCTGTCCCGATTACGAAGGACGTCCACACACTGGTGTGATGGCCTTAGCAATTTCGCAGGTGCGTTCAGGAGATGTTGAAAGCAGCTGTGCCATGAGTCTCCGGGCGCGAGGTCGACAGGAAAACTGATTCGGCCATTGCTGTAGTCAGCAGCCGATCCGCTTTCGATCACACGAGTGGTCAATGACCGCATGAAGCCATCGTGTTGATAGGTGCTAATCAGCTCCGACATTTCCTGATTCCATTGAGTCGTGACATTTCCCTTGCGCAGCACGCGTTTCGCTTTAACCTCAAAAATATCGGCAAAATCCGTGCGCATCGAGATCTCGAAGGAGAAACGAACGCGCTTCATGCCGTAGTTGCGAATGTCCAAATCTTCGTGAATGCCGTCATGAACAGCTCTGCTGAAGGTGACGCTGAGGGTCCCCGGCTCGATGTCGCCATATTCGGTAATGATTCGCGGATTCGTCAAATAGGCCCGGGAGGCATAGTAGGCAATTGCGCCGGAGTTTTGCAGGATCCAGCTGTATCCATTGACGTACATTTCGTAATTGCTCACAAATCGCGTGTCCCGCGAATAGATCCCTTGGTCAGTGTAGGCAGTGATGCAGCCGTCCGGCTCAGAAAGGACGAACGTATACCCTCGGGCGATGGTGATAAGTGGCGGGCCGACGGTCACTTCAATGGCGATATCTCACCCCCCTTGAGCAGCCGCATCGGGGCTGCCCTGGACGGCACTCTCGAGTAGGATGCATGGCAGGCCGAAAGTGTCGCAGAACCCCTCCCCCGAAGAGAATGGGCACCGGGGGCCGAGTATCTATTAGCTGAGCGTCTCCGCGGCCGTAAGAGCATAGATCAACGCGCATTGGGCAATGTTGCGGATGGGAACGAACTCGCTGGGCCCATGAGAAACCTTCAGCAGTCCCGGTCCATAGGCGAACGCGGGTATATCGCGAGCCGCATAAAATCGTGTTTCGAGCAGGCCTGGGCACATCTCGAAGGCGGGTTCCTTGCCGGTCACGCTACCAATGTGACGCGATAGAATTACGCCGAGCCGATCTCCTGGTGGAGTGGCTGCCGCGGGCTCCTCTTGAAGCACCTCAATTTCGAAACCTTCGAGGGCATCACACAAGCGGCGCTTTTCTTCTTCGAGGTCTTCTTCGGGATTTAGACGGCGATCCATTGTGAAAGAACAGGATTCGGGAGTGACGTTAAAGTTCGTGCCTGCCTCGACCCGCCCGCCAAGCAGCAGAATGGACTTACGCGCGGCCGCCGGAGCTATGTTCTGCTGGGTTTCGCGAAGCTCCACCTCCTTCTTGATGTCGGCGAGGCGTGCCATTGTAGGGATGGCGCGCTCGAATGCATTCACACCTTCGAATTGACGACCGACGTGCGCGGATTTCCCGCGCATGGTGGCCCGGAGGGAAATGGCTCCGCGATTGGCGTTCCAAATGACGCCACCGGTTGGCTCCGGAGTGAGCATACCGATCCCGTCCCTGCCCAGCAGCCCACGAGCATTAAGATCGCGAGATCCGCCTGGACCGGAGGTCTCTTCATCAGGTACGAGCACGATCCCTATACGGCCTGCACCAAGCAGTCCCTCGTCACGTGCCGCTGCCGCTGCATGAATCATCGCAACCAACCCGCTCTTCATGTCCGACGCCCCGCGACCGAACAGATTTCCGCCCTCGAGACGCGGCTGAAACTGATCCCGGCTCTGCGCAGGCACAACATCGTAGTGACCACTGAAATAAAGGGTTCGCGAGCCAGATCCAGCCGACGCGAGAACGCACGAGCCTTCGCGTCTTACATCATCGAAGCCAAGCCTGTTCAATTCGTGGATGAGAGTGCGAGCGCTTTCCTCGTAGTGACTCCCAGGTGGATTTTCCGATGGAATTGCGATCAAACGCTTCGTAAACTCCAGCATCGCCGGCTCAGAAAGCCGTCGGCGTAATCGCGTGCTAAGCTGCTCGACATCGAGAGTCACTTTCGTCTCCTTTTAGCACCTGTGACCAAGTTCTCTGGTCTCCCCACCTTGTTAGGATCTCGTCGTTCAAATATAGATCAATGATTGAGAGCGGAAGAAACACTATGGCTAGGCCGTTTTGAAATAGGCTGCGGGTTTGCGCAGGGAGGCTGTCTGGCGAGGGAAGATGTGCGTCGCGCTGTTGCAGCTGTGGAATGTCCCGAAGAGCACAACGCCTACGGCCAACCGAGACGTGTTGCTGAGGACCTGGAGGGCCGGGCCGGCTGATCACGGTGGATCCTCCAACCCGCCGTTTGGGGTCTTAACTCTTTGAACCTTGGCCAAGCGCCCAAGGAAAATGCCTATTGTAAACGTTTGATGAGATCGATCCGGCGTGAGCGCTCTCTCTCCGGACTTCCTCTTGAATCCTCGTGGGAACGTGAGGCTGCTCGACACTGACTCGAAGTTCCGCGGAGCACAGCGACTCTCTTCGTTCCTTCCAAGTCAAGCGGCGCGGCGATCCGCTCGACGAGATCGGGCGCTTTTCTTGCGCGGCTGCGCAAGACCAATCGCGATGACTTGATCCCGCTTCTTCGCGCGATGTTTGCCTGCGCGCTTGTGACGCATCTCGGTCCGCACTTGTTTTGCGGTGTTCCTTGGATATTTGCTGTACTTGCGCTTGCTGGGCCTCATTCTTACGCGCGTCTTGGCGGGCATGGATGCACCCTCCTCATGCCGTAAGACGATCAAGGGCTCTTAGAGGTTGGCGGTCGTTTCGCGAAGCGCACCCTCCTGTGTCAATTGCGCAGCACCGGGTGGGCGACAGGTCCGCCGCGAAAGCGGAGCGCCAAATTAAGAAATGAGTCAAACCAACGCGGAAAATGCGTCAATGTAAACTTAGCGCTCTTGCTGCGGTCGCTAGGCAGCCCTGCGACCTGATGGACGTCCGCCTAGAGACCGGCCAAACCTAGTCTCCAGCAATCGCTTCATTTTGTTGGCCGCGCCCTGGACCGCCGTTTCTACACTCGCTGCCTCAATGCTGACCGAGACGGGTCTTCCCCCGGCAGGCCGCACCTCGATCTGGCAACGTTTGTCACGGAGGCCAGCTTTGTGGCTGTTCACATCGCTGAGATGGACCTCGACGCGAGTAAGCCGTCTCTCAAATCTGCCCAGGGCACGTCTTACCTCGTCTCCGACCAAACGCGCCAGCTCCATATCCATCGTGATCTGTTTGTCAGTGTTGATTTGAATCTTCATTGTTTTTGGCATCTTCGTCCTCTTCCATAGTGGGCGTACCACAACCCGCCATTTGTTTCCTACAGGCCGGCGTCTCTATATTTCTCTTTAATACTCAGATGCCTCCACCATGGGTAAAGGGCGGGCCGTGCCGGCACTGTTTGTGGACCGCGCGACGATTCGCTCAACGGCGTTCGGATTACTTCTGCATTGCCGATCATCCGGAAGTATTCAAGATCAGTCGGGACTTCGAGGGCTCCAAGAGATCTTTGCTACTCCCAACGAAACAGCTTTGCTGAGAGCGCCGTGCACACGATAAACACCACGGCCAGTGCCGCTACGTCGCCCACATGCGCCCACCAAGCATCGCCCTTCCAAATCCCTTCCAGAAGCGACACGGCGTAGGTTAGCGGCACAACTCTCGCCACTGCGTGAAGCGATGAGGGCAGCGATTCAACCGGCGCGAAGAGCCCCGAGACAGCGATCATCGGGTACAGGATGAAAGCACCGATCGGCTGCGCGAAGCGCGCCGTGGGAACGATGCTGGCGATGATGAAGCCAATTGACAGGATGCTCCACGTGCTGATCAGCAGCGCGATCGTAAACTTCAACAAGGGAGCATGAACGCCGACCGGGTAATACCGCTTGCCTGCCAGCACCATCAACGCCAGCGTGGCTGCCGTGAGGAGCAGCTTGGTCAGCACATGGGCGGTAAGGATGGTCTGAGGGCGCAGCGGAGTGGCGCGGAGTCGTTTCAGAATGCCCCCCTCGCGGTAGATCGAGATGATCGTGACCAGCGACAGCACGGCGCTGATCGCAATCAGGACCGACGCGAGGACGGGTAGCCCGACACTGATAAAACTGCTGGCGGCGAGTGCGTTCGGGGCAAGTCCGCGGCCGAGTATTCGGCCTGCTACGATGAACACCAAAACGGGGATCACGATCGACCCGAAGGCCCCAAGAGGTTCCCGGAGGAATACCTTGAGCTCGATCCAAGTCAGTTTAGAGAGTCCGCGCAGCATCATTGTTGGACCTAGTCACGAATCGAGTGGCCCGTGAGTTTGATAAAGACGTCCTCGAGGTTAGGGAGAATCGTGCGGAAATCCGTGACCCGGATCCGATTCTCGGACAGACAATGAATCACCGCGGAGACGAGATCGTCGCCCCGGCCCCGAATCGTGAACTGCGAGTCACTGCAGATTACCTCCTCGACTTGCGGGATCGCTCGAAATCGCTCTGCAGCGGTTTGGTCGTCCGTGGCGAGGACGATCGTTCGTTCCGGGCAGTGCCGATTCACGAGGTTTTCAGGTCTGTCCATGTCGATAATGCGTCCGTGCTCGATGATCGCTACTCGATCGCACAGCCGTTCAGCCTCCTCCATGAGATGAGTGGTCAAGAAGACAGTCTTGCCGTGCTCGCGCATGCCGCGCACCAGGTCCCAAATCGCGCGCCGCGACTGCGGGTCCAGCCCAGTGGTCAGTTCGTCGAGAAACACCACCTCCGGATCGTTGATCAGCGCCAGCGCGATGAACAGTCGTTGCTTCTGGCCGCCCGAGAGGTTCATGAACCAGGCATTCCGCTTGTCGATAAGGCCAAGTTGTTCGAGCAACCGTTCGCCGTCTATCGCCTTCTTCCGGTAAAGCGAAGCCCAGAGGTCTACCGCCTCCCACACTTTGATCCGCTTCTGCAGTTGCGCCTGCTGGAGCTGAACTCCGATCCGCTCTTGCAGCTCGTACACGTTGTTGAACGGATCAAGACCCAGCACCGAGATGGCGCCCCGGTCGGGCTTGCGCAGACCCTCGATGCACTCCATGGTAGTCGTCTTACCCGCGCCGTTGGGCCCGATTAAACCAAAGATCTCACCGTCGTTCACCTCGAACGATACCTCGTCGACGGCCACTGTAGAGCCGTATGTTTTGCGAACTGCGGAGACTTGAATGACTGGGCGCATGATCGTTTGCAAAAATCGCAGATTTTATTGAGGTGGAAGTCTATATCGATGACCCAGTTTATGAGAAGTCGGCTATTCTCGATGCAGGTGTGCTGGTATTCTTTTTCAACTTCCTTATGACACACCCGGCAGGAGCCCTCAATCCCTTTTTGAGTTAGCCGGTTGTAGACCGACGAGCTTGCGGAACTCAGGGTCGTCGCGCAAGCAATCGAGATCGGAATCGTTCGCCGCCCAAACCGTGTTGCCGTAACCGGAAGCGAAAGCTTTTTTGACAGTCTCGAGAGCTTCTAGCTTTTTCCCAAGTACACCATACGTGCAGGCGGCGTTGTAAAGCATATTGGGATCGCCAGGGCGAAGGGCAACAGCCGTCTGGAGATGGCGAATTGCCTCATCAGCATCCTGACCGCCACGAGCAAGGCTGGTGGCTAGCAGAATCCGAGCACGCACGTCTTCCGGCACGCGCTCCAACTGCTGACGGAGAACCTCAGCCATGCGTTCGCGCACTTCGTTGGCTTCCTTCTTCCGTCCCAGGCGTTCGAGGGATTGGCGATAGGGGATGTACGTGTTGTAGTCGTCGCCGTTGCACTCAATGGCGCGCTCTGTAATGGCCGCCGCGTCCTCGAAGCGGCCTGAGGCAAAGTAGGCTCTGCCAAGGATGTTCCAGGAACCTTCACAGTCGGGTTTGCGCTCAATGGCTCGTTGGGCGAGCAGCGCGGCTTCAGCATGTTTGTTCTGGGCGTAACAGAGGCGGGCGCGCGCGACGAGTACCTCGGGCAGATCGGGCGCTAGTGCAGTTGCCCGATCGCAGGCAGCTAGGCCGCGTTCAATCCATTTCTGGTTCTGCTCGCGGATCTCGTAGATGAGCCCGCAGAGGTGGGCGATGCCGGCGTGTGCTAGGGCAAAATTGGGATCGAGTTGGATAGCCTGCTCAAACATCTGGAGGGCATAGTCCATATTTTCACGGCGGGTGTAGCTTTTTCCGCGAAGGTAAAAGTCGTAGGCTTGAGGATTTTCCGTGGGCTTTCGGGCGATCGTCCTTTCTTCCTGCGGAGTAAGTGTGATCCGTAGCGCCAGTGCTATGCTTCGCGCGATTTCTTCCTGAATGGCGAAGACGTCTTCAAGCTGGCGGTCGTAACGCTCTGCCCAGACGGAATGCCGCGTTGAGGCCTCGACGAGCTGTGCAGTGATGCGCACGCGGTTGCCGGCACGCAGGATGGAACCTTCGAGAACGTAGGCGGCGCCAAGCTTCTGGCTCACCTGCTGTGCGGTCACTGGCTTGTCTCGGAAAGCGAGCATTTCTGAACGGGGAAAGATCTCAAGTTGTGCGATTTTGGAAAGCTCAGTAACAATGTCTTCTGTAATTCCGTCGCGAAAATATTCGTCCTCTTTCGACCCGCTCTGGTTTTCGAAATAAAGCACTGCGACTGATTTCTGCAGCGTTGCAGGCGAATGCCCACCAGAGGCTGTGACGTTCAACTCCCCGCCGGGCCGTCGGCTGGATTCAATGTCCCGGTTGAGTCGCCTCAGGTCCGCACGAAGCTCGGCTGCGGTCTGGCAGCGCAGGTCGGGATCCTTCTCCAGCAACTTGTTCAAAATGCTCTCGAACGCGATCGGCAAGCGCGGGTTCAGTTCCTTGGCCGGTCTGGGTGCGCAATGAAGGATACCGTCGAAGATCACTGCGGCAGTAGAGCCCGCGAATGGAACTGACCCCGTGGCCATCTCATAGAGTACGACACCGAGCGAAAACAGATCAGAGCGAGCGTCCAGCTGCTCGCCACGCGCCTGTTCGGGCGACATGTAAGCGACAGTTCCCATCGAACTACCCGGACTTGTCAGCTGATCATCGTTGACCAAGTGTGTTTGCGCGGGAACGGACGTGGCGCCCACGGTCTCGGCGGCGGGCTGCGTTGCGGAAGTGACCTTCGCCAAGCCAAAATCCAGAATCTTCGCCTGGCCGCGTTCGAGAAGAAAGATATTCGCTGGCTTAATGTCGCGATGGACGACGCCCTTGGCATGCGCCGCATCGAGGCCGTTGGCGATCTGGGTGCCGATCTCGAGAAGTTCGGAGATCTCAATCGGCTTCCCGTCAATCCGATGTTTGAGTGTCCGGCCCTCGAGCAACTCCATGGCAATAAACGGGCGATCTTCAAACTCGCCTATGTCGTAAATCGTGCAGATATTCGGATGATTAAGTGCGGAGGCGGCCCGGGCCTCGCGGCGGAACCGCTCAATAGCTTGCGGATCGTGGGGAATATGGTCTGGAAGAAACTTCAGCGCGACATTCCGCCCGAGGCGAGCGTCTTTGGCTTTATAAACAACGCCCATGCCACCCCCGCCGAGCTTGTCGACTACGGTGTAGTGGGAGATGGTGCGGCCAGAGAGAGAGGAAGGGGCAGCCATAGGAGATGAATGTTACGCCAGGCACCTGCATAGCGGCAATCGTGTCATGGAATTGTAACCGATTACAGCCGAGTACCAACAGGCTGCTGTGTCCGAGCTTTGCAAATGAGGCCAAAAAGGCTTAATTCGGGCATTTCCAGAGAAACAGCTGGTTCGGTGCAGACTGGCTGGCGGAGAGGGAGGGATTCGAACCCCCGATACCCGTTAAGGTATGGCCGCTTTCGAGGCGGCTCGTTTCAACCACTCACGCACCTCTCCGTCCATTCGAAAACCGCTGAAGCGTGTAACTATCCGGCACCCTTCCGCGCTTCCTGCACGCAGCTTGCCGAGTGGGAGGGGCTCGCCGCGCTATTCAGTTGTCCGCCTTCATGTCCCTCGGGTCCGATCTGTTTACTATCGTCCGCAACCGCTGCGCGCCTCCCCGAGTATTCGGGCTCGCTGCTTGACTCTTCCTTTTCCGGAGTGGATGACCGGAAATCAGATGGTCAAAGCTGGGCTCTTATTCGGATTTCAAATCGTTTCTCCGCGACTGGAAAAACTCCTTCAGCAGTCCCGAGCAACGGTCGCCAAGCACGCCCGACGTGATCTCCATCCGGTGATTGAGCTGAGGATGGTTCAGCACCTCCAGCGCCGAACCGGCGGCGCCGGCTTTGGAATCGCTGGCGCCGTACACCAGCCGCGCCAATCGCGCATGGATCATGGCCCCTGCGCACATAGCGCACGGCTCAATTGTAGCAAACATCACACAGCCCACCAGACGGTGGTTCCCCAAGCGGACGGCTGCCAACCGTAGGGCCACGATTTCGGCGTGAGCGGTGGGATCACGATCACGCAGGTTTCGGTTCTGACCTTGGGCAACAATCTCGCCATCTTTCACGATCACAGCACCGACCGGTACTTCACCGGCCTCGCCTGCGACTCCGGCTTCAGCGAGAGCCAGCTCCATGCAGGCGACATCGTCGATTGCCGGCTTAGGTTGAGTCTGATCAGAAGGGGTCGGCATACGCTAAAAGAAAAGGCACTGGATGAATTCTACAGCAGCAACTCTCGTCAGCTTGCCTTGAGGGCATGGTTACTGCAAAGTAAACCCTTGACTCGCAAATGAATTCTAACCTGGATATGAGCCGGCGCCATGGCCAGGATTAAGGAAGAGTTCCGCAAAGTTTTTGCCGCAGCCCTGTTCTTCTCGACAGGCTTTTGCATGATCCTGTTTGCCGACCGCCTCATCACTCGGGGCAAGGGGATCGAATTGACCAGTTTTGCTGGCGCTGTTATCGGTG
Organism: Terriglobales bacterium; assembly: GCA_036522035.1. Taxonomy (GTDB): domain Bacteria; phylum Acidobacteriota; class Terriglobia; order Terriglobales; family Acidobacteriaceae; genus Angelobacter. The sequence continues at coordinate 54,628 of DATDGP010000379.1, read as the reverse complement.
GGCTGGTGGTCGCCAAACTATTGGTCCTCGTCGATCTGCTTCCGTTCGTCCAGGCCTTTCCCCACAAGCCGCTGGTCCACAACATTGTTTGGAAGAGTTCGATTTACGTAGCCGCTTCTCTCATGTTCCGGTACCTGGAACCCCTGATCAGGCATTTGTGGCAGGGTTTGGATCTGTATAGCGCGCATCGCAGCGCGCTCGCAGAATTTGCGCTGCCCCGGACCTGGGCAATCGAAATATGGTTTGCCATGCTGCTGGTAGTCTTTGTGACCATGCAGGAAATGGCGCGCGTCCTCGGCAAAGACAAGCTGAGGCTCATGTTCTTAGGGCGTTAGGCGAGCCCGATCGGTCGGAATGAGCTGGGCTGCGAATTGTAAAGGCACTTGCAACTAGCAACTCGCCTTAATGTTTCCCTGCGGTCAACCCTCCGCTGTTAACCAGTTTCTAACCATCAATCAACTCCCGCAATCACGAAGGAAATGTGGGACGAATCCCGCACGGCGGGTAAGCCACACGTCGAAGGAGCAAACAGACATGAACAAGACCTTCTTTATGGCGTTGATGCTGGCTTCAGGCATGGCATTGGCGCAATCGAGCGGCAGCAGTCCCGACCAGCAGCAGCCGTCGACACAGCAACCACCGACAGACCAGCAACAGCCGTCGACACCGCAGAATCAACCCACGACCGGCAATCAGACTCCAACCAGCTCCGGACAAAACTCCATCACGGGATGTCTGAAAGGATCCGATGGCTCCTGGGTCCTGGTGGCTGAAGGCCAGAGCACGCCGGTAACCGGGGATAGTGCCACGCTGTCGCCGCACAACGGGCATCAAGTGCAGCTCAAAGGAACCCAGGGCAGCGATGGTTCGTTCCAAGTCACTGACGTGGTAATGATCGCGGAATCCTGCCCTAGTCAACAGACTGACGCGTCGTCCGACGCAGGCGCCGGAGCGGGCGCTGCCGCCGGAGCTGTTGGTGGCGCCGTAGGTGCGACTGCCAACGCGGCGCAGAACGCTGGAGACTCCGCTGCCAACGCAACCAAGACTGCTGCCCAGGATACGGCTCACGCTGTCCAGGGCGCGGCGGCTCCGGCCCAGTCCCCTGCACCACAGGCCACGACGCCTCAATCTACTACACCTCAGTCCACAACCCCGGCCGCACCTGCGGCGGGCGACAACGCGTCTGGACAGGATCACCAGAAACTGCCACAAACGGCTTCTCCGTTGCCGCTGCTCGGACTGTTGGGCCTCGGCTCATTGGTCTCAGGTCTGGTGGCACGCAGAAAGAAGTAAGAAGCAAGGCCGCACTTAGGAGCGGCATACCGCCCGGATGCCCCCGTATCCGGGCGGTTTCTGTTTGGTTCAAGCTGGAGTATCTCGATACCTGGAATATGGGTCGTGATTTGGGCAGCCTCAGGCCGGCTGCTGTTGCGTCATGCAATGGATGCCGCCCAAACCCCAGATGAAATCTCCGCAGTGAACGCCGACGACATCGCGTTCGGGAAACACCCCAGCGAGAATTTCGAGGGCTATTCGGTCATGCAGGTCGTTGAACGTCGGAACCAGCACCTGACCGTTGGCGATATAGAAGTTGGCGTAGCTAGCCGGGAGGCGCTGCCCGCCGAAGATCAAAGGGCGAGGCAGGGGCAGATCGATGACTTGCAACCTACGGCCGTCTAAGTCCGTGGCCGTCCCTAGCCGTTTGAGATTCTCTTTGGCCAAAGCATAATTCTCGTCACGGTGGTCTCGTTCGCGAACAGCCACGACTGTGTTGGGTGTTACGAAGCGGGCAATGTCGTCCACGTGCCCATGTGTGTCGTCGCCGACGATACCGCGGCTCAGCCAGATCACCTTCTCGACGCCAAGGTAGTCAGCAAAGACCTTCTCCAGGTCTCTTCGCTGGAGGCCAGGATTACGCTGCTGCACTTTGCTGAGCAGGCATTCTTCCGTGGTCAACATCAGGCCTTGGCCGTTCACGTCAATGCTGCCGCCTTCCAACACTACATGGCGCGCTTTGCCGCCGGTCGGAATCAGGGGAGAAAACTGCTTCAAGTTCAGCTTCTTCGCGATGCGGTCGGGCAGCTGGTTGTCGAAGTTCCAGTCTGAATACTTGGCCCAGGCGTTGAAGCGCCAGTTGGTGACGGCGACGGGATCTGATGCGCCGGGGCGGCGAACAAAAATCGGGCCAGAATCGCGCGTCCACACGCGATTGGTGGGCAAGAGGTGGAACGCGATGTTCTTGAGGCCGACGTTCGCGAGCTTTAACATCCTACGCGCCGCCAACCTCTCTGCCGCATTGTTGACGATAATATTTACGTGCTCCGTACGGCTGAGTTGGCGGATGATGTCTGCGTAGACCCAGGGAATAGCGGCAAACTTTCCCGGCCAGTCACTACGGTTGTGCGGCCACGCAATCCATGTTGCCTGGTGCGGCTCCCATTCGGCGGGCATGCGATAGCCAAGCGCGGCCGGTGGAGGCTGTGCGGCGAGCTTTGCCATTAATCCAGGAACCTTTGGGTAATGCCGCTGTAACTATCAATCCGGCGGTCGCGCAGGAAGGGCCAGTTGCGGCGGACGTCTTCAAGCAGTTTAAGGTCGCAACGGCCGATCAGGATCTCTTCCTTATCGTGTGAAGCTTCTGCAATGATCCGTCCGAAGGGATCAGAGAGAAACGATCCGCCCCAGAACTCCAGACCCTTGCCGGAAACACGATTGCCGCGGACATTGCCATGCTCGTGGCCTACCCGATTAACCACGCCCACAAACACACCGTTGGCGATGGCGTGAGAGCGCTGCATGGTGCGCCAAGCATCGTGCTGGGCCGTGCCGAACTCGGCTTTTTCATCCGGGTGCCAGCCGATTGCGGTGGGATAGAAAAGAATGTTGGCGCCCTGAAGCGCGGTCAGACGAGCGCCTTCGGGATACCACTGGTCCCAACACACCAGCGCGCCCAGACGAGCGTGTAAGGTGTCGAAAGCCCTGAAGCCGAGGTCCCCGGGGGTGAAGTAGAACTTCTCGTAATAAAGAGGATCGTCGGGGATGTGCATCTTGCGATAGATGCCTTTCGTTGTGCCATCAGCATCGAGCACCGCTGCCGTGTTGTGGTAGAGCCCGCTCGCGCGGCGCTCAAAAACTGATGCCACAATCACAATCTTGGACTCTCGCGCGACCGCGGCGAGCGCTTCCGTGGTCGGCCCGGGGATCGGCTCGGCCAGGTCGAACAGCGCGTGGTCTTCGCGCTGGCAGAAATACTGAGTGCGGAACAGCTCAGGCAGACAGACGATTTGCGCGCCCTTTTTGGCGGCGTCGCGGACTCTATCGCAGGCGCGACTGAGGTTTTCCTCCGGATCGGGCGAACAGGACATCTGGACCAGACCGACGGTAAATGTGTCGTTACTTGGCATGGTTGATCCCAAGCTTGTTTTTGACAATCCTTGCAAACGTCTAAGGATACCAAAGCTTTCTCCGCGCGTTTGACTCCCGCCCTGGCCACCGTTTACTTTTCTAGCTTTGGTCTATTTCGTCGGCATCTCCTGAGGTGAGGTTTGAAGAACAAGACGCAAGGCGCAGGACACGACCGCAAACTGCACGATCCGGTCCAGGACAAGCTCTCGCCGGTATTTCCCCTGGATCTCTCCGCGGTCAAGAACGTCAACGATCTGGTTCGAGGCATGGCGGATACGGCTTTTACCGGCCGTCAACTGGGCGAGGCCGTAAACGTGCTTGAAGCCATGGCCCGCGACAGAGAGTGTTTTGTCGTAATGACTCTGGCCGGCGCCATGACCGTAGCCAAGCAAGGCCTGATCATCTGCGATCTGATCGACCGAGGGTTGGTCAACGCCATTGTCTCGACCGGCGCTCTGATGGCCCATGGACTGGTTGAGGCCACGGGACAGAAGCACTATCGGTACGATCCCCGCATGAGCGATGTTGAACTCTATGATGCCGGCTATAACCGAGTCTATGACACCTTGGAGCCGGAAACCAACCTCGACCATGTTGAACTGGTGATGGAAGAGGTGCTGGGCAGGTGGGACCCGCAGCAGACCATGTGTTCCTGGCGGCTCAATCGCGCCATCGGCGAGCACCTGAAGCGCCATGCCAAGGGCCGGGGAATTCTGAAATCGGCATGCGAAAAGAATGTTCCCGTCTTTGTTCCGGCATTTACCGATTCCGAGTTGGGGCTCGATGTGGCTCTGACCAACCGCATGCGCGCCTCGAAGGGCGAGCCGCAATTGCGATACGACCCTTTCCTCGACCTAAATTATTTTGCTGACACGCTGTTGCAACAGAAACGGCTGGGGATCTTTACGATCGGCGGCGGCGTGCCCCGCAACTGGGCGCAACAGTTCGGTCCTTATTGCGAGCTGCGGGTGCGTCGCGCCGGCGAAAGCGTGGAACTCAAGCGCTATCACTATGGCGTGCGAGTCTGTCCTGAGCCGGTCTATTGGGGCGGGCTCTCCGGCTCTCCTTATTCAGAGGCCATTTCCTGGGGCAAGTTCGTGCCTCCGGCTGAGGGCGGCAAATTCGGTGAAGTCTTTGTGGACGCTACCGTAGGCTTGCCACTGATGGTCGCCGCGCTATTGGAAAGGCTGGGAAAAGGGTACAAAAAGCAGGTTTCCAGCAAGAAGTAAAGTCGCTACCTGCGAGCTGTAGAGCCTGGGCAGTGCAAATCGTCTATCTCGCGGTTCGCGCGAAACGCCACGACTTCTACTCGAAAATCAGGATCGCGGCCGCGATCACGGTAATCCATTTGCCGTGCTTATCGCCCACTCCGCTTTGAGTGATGTTGGTGGTGCGGACGATCTTGCTGGAAATGCGGTAGATCTCCTTTTTTTCGTCCCATGATTTGTCGGGATCGAATTCCAGATCCAGGGTCGTGGCGAGCATTTCCGCGGCCAACTCTTCGGCGTATTCGCCGGCCTGTTCATCGGTTTCACCGAACGAGTGGTGCTCGCTCAGGTAGCCGTAAGTGCTGCGCTCTGAAGGGATCGCGAGACCAATGCTAGAGGCCATCAGCCGGTGCGGTTCGCGGGTGGAGTTCTCCGCCACCACGGCGAACGTGACTTCGCCAGCATGAAGGTATTTTACGCCTTCTTTGCGCGAGATGAGCTTGCAGTGCGGAGGAAAGATGGAAGAAACCCGTACCAAGTTTTGAGCGGCGATCCCTGCGTCACGCAGCGCCAGCTCGAATGAGGTTAGCCGTTCTTTGTGCTTGCCCACGCCCTTGGTGAGGAAGATGCGCTTAGGCACCATGTCAAGCCCCAATGTAGTGGTCCTCCCCTGCAAAAATGAAGATTAAGTGGTCGATTCAAAAAATAACATACGCGAGAGGAAGCGTGCGAGGAATTTCAGAGAATTTTCCCGGTGATCGACAAAGTCACTGGTAACTTTCACCGCTTTATTCGGCCCATCGGCGGATTATGCATTCTGTTCGGCTGACACCCCGCGCCCCCCGACGACGCCACGGCCTCTTCTTCAGACCGATGACGCTGCGGCTTGCTTCAGCTTGACCGCTACCTCGATAAAGGCCAGCGCAGCCCGGCTCAGGGCCTTGTCCTTGCGGAAAACCAACGCCAGATCGCGACGGATGGAGGCATCAGCCAGCGTTACGGCGGCCAGAACACCGGCCTTTACGTCTTCGAGTATGTTGGAACGAGCGATAAAACCCACGCCAACATCAGCGGCTACAAACCTCTTGAGAAGTTCGCTCGAGTCGAGCTCCATGGAGACCTTGGGCTTGAGACGATGCTCGTGGAACAGGTTCTCCAGTGCATCGCGTGTACGGCCAACTTTTGGCAGCAGCAGAGGGAAGGCAGCCACGTCGGCAATCCCAGCTTGTTTGCGATGGCTGAGCGCATGGCCGGGAGGCGCGACAATAACCAACTCGTCGCGGTGAATATTCACCACGGTGAGACGCTTGTCGGCGACCGGGGTGGAGACCACGCCGAAATCGACCGAGTTATCGATAATCGATTCGAGAATCTTGGCGCGCTCCAGGCGGCTGATCTGGACAGCCACATTGGGGTAGAGCTTCTTGAACTCGGCGAAGACCTCGGGAAGAATGTGCAGGCACGTACCCTCGTTGGCCCCGACCACGATTTCTCCACGCGGGATCCGCTCCAGCTCGGCCAGCGTAACGATCATGCCTTTTCGCGCTTCCACCGTTTGTTCGGCATACTGCTGAAAGACCTTGCCGGCCGACGTGAGCGCAACTTTGCCGCCGCTTCGGTCGAACAGCCGGGCGCCTACTTCCTCTTCCAGAGCACGAATCTGCGACGAGATAGCAGGTTGTGTGCGGAAGCGCTTCTCCGCCGCCCGCGAAAAACTGGCGTGGCGTGCGACCTCCAGGAAGGTTTCGAGCTGGTCGAAGTCCATTGGGTTCGGCCTCTAGTCTAGTATGAGTTGCCGCGTGGGACTGTTCAAAATCGCCGTAATTGCCAAAATGTTGCGAGCCTTCAAATGGTCAATTGCCCGATTCCCGGATTTTGGCAATTATCAATCTCAGCTACTTACAATGTCCCTATGAAAGCCATCATCGCCGAGCAATACGGAGGGCCTGAAGTCCTGGAGCTAACCGACGTCGCCGAGCCTCACGTTGGTCCCAATGGAGTTCTGGTGCAGATCCACGCGTCAAGCGTGAATCCGGTGGACTGGAAGCTGCGCCAAGGTTTGTTCAGCGCAATATGGAGCCTGCGTTTTCCGGTGATCTGGGGATGCGATCTCTCCGGGGTGGTGGAGCAGGTGGGCAGCGCGGTCACTCTGTTCAAGCCGGGCGAGGAAGTCTATGGCTTTAAGCAGGGCCACGTGGCCAAGACTTATCGTGGGACGTACGCCGAATTTGCTGTCGTTCCTGAGAACGCGCTTGCCCGCAAGCCGACGAGATTGAGCCATGAAGAAGCTGCAGCAATTCCTCTAGCCGCTTCGACCGCGTGGCAAGCATTCGAGCAGGGCCGTCTCGCGGCCGGCCAGCGCGTACTGATCCACGCAGCGGCAGGCGGAGTGGGGGTGTTTGCGGTGCAGATCGCCAAGGCGATCGGCGCGACCGTTGCGGCGACGGCTGGGCCCAAGAACCAGGATTTCCTGCGCGACCTGGGCGCCGATCTGCCTATCGACTACACGCGCGAGAGGATAGAGGACCGCCTCTCTGGCTACGATCTGGTACTCGACAGCGTGGGCAGCGGCGTCTGGCCGGCTTCATTGCGAATCCTTGGGCAAGGCGGCCGTTTAGAGACCATCGCACCACCCATCCCGGCAGTGAAATCAGGAAAGGTGAAGTTCTTTTCAACAGCAGCCGCCGGAATCTGTGGCGGCAAGCTTCGCGCCACCATCGCTGGGAAGCGCTTGCTGATCGTTTCTGTCAAGCCCCGCGGCGGAGACCTCGAAAAAGTCAGCGCCCTGATTGAAGCCGGCAAGCTTCGGCCTGTGATCGAGAAGGTGTTCTCGCTGGATCAAATTGCGGAAGCGCATCGGGAAAGCGAAAAGGGTCACGTAAGAGGCAAGCTGGTGGTGAAGGTCAGGAATTAGGCGCTTCCCCGGCGCATTCCTACTCCTTGACAAAATGGAAGAGGCCCACCGTAGCGGGCCTCTCAGACCAGGGTGCCAAGCCTACTGCTGGGAAATGTGCGAAGACACCAGCGTGTAGGTCTGCGTGCTCCCGCTGAAGAACAGCAACCCGCGGACGCGCACCGAACCTCCGTTGGCTACCCCCATGTCTTCCTGGGTGCCGGAGAGCACCTGCACGGTTACAGTTGTCTGGCCAGTGAGCAGCGCGAACGCTGAGTCACTCGCCACCGTCAACGTAAACGTTCCCGGAGTTGACCCGGTGAGATTGGATACCGTGCCGTCCAGGGATTGCTGCAGCAAGCGGACGTGATCGGCGGTCAGCACAAGTCCGGCGATTTGGAACGCGCTTTGATTCATCGTCCCGGCCGCCACTCTTTGAGCTTTGCCGATGTCGTTGGCGTCGAAACTGACGGACAAGCCGCCCAAGTTGATCTCGTCGGTGTCCGATATCGAGAAAGCCGTGCTGCTGCTGACGTTGACCGTTACTCCAGAGCCGATTCCGAGGACATTCAGAAGAGCCGCGATCGGGCCGGAATCGAACTCATTGTTGAGCATGAACTGGGTGGCCGGGCTGCCCGTTACCGCGGTGATAAAGCCCTCAGCTTCGAGGCCATCGTCGGAATCCTCATCGACTTCAACTCGTTTTGCCAGCAAGGAGCCGTCCGACTGCATCTGTGCGTCAACCTCAACGATCATGCCTGCGCTGAGCTGCGACAAGCCGCTGATTCCTTCGAATTTGGTGTTGGAGTCAGTAGTGAATGTGAAGATCTGGTCCATATTGCGGGACGCGACCATGAAGGTCGGAGCGGAAACATTGGTCACCACGCCGCGTACATCTTTGAAGTCATCGTTATCCTGGTCGTGCACAATCCTGGTGCTGACATGGAAGACTGGATTGATGGTCGCTGTGCTGCCGCTGATGGTTACCGAGTTCGCCAAGTCCAGGTCAAAATCAGCTTCGGCCATGGTGGCGTTGATCACGAGCGGGTTATTGAAGGACACATTCACCGTCGTCGCGGAAAGCGTTGCCGTGAGCTGGACCGGGAGGTGCGTGACGGTATCAATGGCCACAACCACGGGATTCGAGACGGTGATGCTCGCCCCGGTGTAAGTGCCTGAAGGAATCGTGGCCGTCACCAATGGCTGGAATGTCCCGGCGTTACGCACAAACTCGATTTGAGTCGGCGTGGAGACGACTGTAGGGTTCGATCCTCCGGTAAGAGTCATGGTGTTAATGGTGAGGGCAAACGCGATCACCCGATCGCTCGGGGCGTCGCCCATCGTAACCATTAGCTGGCTAGATCCCTGGTTGGTCTGGGTCGAATTGTTCATCCCGCAACCGGCCATCATCCATACAAGCAGAATTCCTGAAACTGTGAGACAGACAACACGTTTCATTTGCTTCCTCCGAAAAGTTTGAGAAATTCGGCCAAGATGATCAAGACCCTGTGAATCTGCCAAGGAAGCGGCGACGAATCGACCAGCGCCGTAAAGGCACTAGATGAAGTGGGCGCGAAACAATAAGGCGCTATTCGTGGTTCCGACTAAGATGCAAGTTGCTGATCCAGAGTTGCCCTTCGCGGCCTCGACAGGAAGGGAAGTCAGCGCCGCCAATGTGGCTCTTTCATTATTCGACTCAAGTTGCTGAAAACCCGTCACTTCTTGGCGAATAAAGGCTGCTTATGCAGGGCATAAAAACATTCAATTTCCGCAGCTCGGGTGCCGAGGACTAGCCTCCAGGGAAGAGGAGAAGTGACCATGCCTGGCATTAAGGCCGACCCCAAAGCGGTACTGGAATTTACCAAGAAGAACGGCGCCAAGCTGCTCGACCTGCGCTTCACTGATCTCCCTGGGCTGTGGCATCACCTGTCCTTTCCCATCGAACAGTTGTCCGAAACGTCGTTCGAAGACGGCTTTGGCATGGACGGCTCCTCCATCCGTGGCTGGGCGGCGATCCATGAGAGCGACATGCTCCTAGTTCCTGATCCGAGTTTTTACTTGATGGATCCGTTTACGAAAGGGCCGACCCTGGTGATGGTGGCGGACGTGATCGATCCTGTCACCAAGCAGCGCTATGACCGCGATCCGCGATATATCGCCAAGAAAGCAGAGATGTACCTGATCTCCACCGGAGTGGCCGACACCGCGTACTTTGGCGCCGAAGCCGAGTTCTTCATTTTCGACAATGTGCGCTTCGATCAGAAGGAGAACCAGGGTTTCTACTTCATCGATGCCGAAGAGGGCCGCTGGAACTCGGGGCGAGAAGAAAACAACCTGGGCTACCGTCCGCGCTACAGAGAGGGTTACTTTCCCGTCCCGCCCACCGATCATTACCAGGATCTGCGCACGGAGATGTCCCTGGTCATGCAGGCCTGCGGCTTGGAGGTGGAGTGCCATCACCACGAAGTTGCGACCGGGGGCCAGACCGAGATTGACCTCAAGTTCGATAAGCTTGTGCGCTCGGCCGACAACATGATGCTGTACAAATACGTGGTCAAGAACGTAGCCAACCAGCACGGGAAGACCGTCACCTTCATGCCTAAACCACTGTTCAACGACAACGGCAGCGGCATGCACACTCACCAATCGTTATGGAAAGAAGGGAAACCGCTCTTCGCGGGCGACGGCTATGCCGGACTCTCGCAGACCGCGCTGTGGTACATCGGAGGACTGATCAAGCATGGGCCCGCGCTGGCGGCGATCATCGCACCCACCACAAACTCCTATAAGCGTCTGGTTCCGGGCTTTGAAGCACCGGTAAACCTGGCGTATTCGCGTCGCAATCGCTCGGCGGCATGCCGCATCCCTATGTACTCCGCGTCTCCCAAGGCCAAGCGCGTGGAGTTCCGCCCGCCGGACCCGAGTTGCAATCCCTACATTGCTTTTGCGGCGATGATGATGGCTGGGCTAGACGGAATAGAAACCAAGGCCGATCCTGGACAGCCCCTGGATAAAGACATCTATGATCTCGGAGCCGAAGAGCTGGCGACTATGCCTGGCGCGCTCGACGAAGCTCTGGATGCGCTCGAGCGCGATCATCAATTCTTGCTCCGAGGCGATGTCTTCACCGGGGACCTGCTTACGACCTACATCGAATACAAGCGCACCAGGGAAGTGGACGCCATGCGTTTGCGTCCCCACCCTTACGAGTTTGCTCTCTACTACGATTGCTAAAGCTTATTTTTTTTTAATCAATGACTTATAAGTAGTAAGAAAGCTCGTACAATTCGAAGCCGTTTGCTTGGTATTCGGCCATATCGTGTACTTCAGGTAATGGTGTTCAGTTTGATCCGACATTTCAGGCCAAGGGCGACACTGAAGCGAATGTCGGTTGCATTCCCCTAACTATCGCCGCACTGGAACTTGCAATTGAGAGAGCAAGAATCAAAACCGAGAAAAGGACAAACAATGAGAAGTTTCAGAATCTGCGTTTTGACCGCGACACTCCTATCAGCCGCGGGCGCCTTCCGGGCCCAATCGTGTACGGAGCTGGAGAAAGGGCGGAACGACGAACGAACCCTCGTCGCGTTCCTAAACCAGGAAGGTAATGGTGGACAGAGCGCCGACTGTGTGACATATGCCCTTAGGAGACTTGGAGATCTAAACTATGACGGGAAATCCATAACTGGCGGAATCGGCGCCCCGGCTGTCGTTGACGTGTTGGTAAAGTATCTGGACTACAAGCGACCAGAGCCAGGGTTCGGTACGCTTGGCGTTGGGGGGAATAACGAGCTATATCCGGCAGTATCTGCTCTGGTCTCGATTGGGAAGGCTGCGAATCCGGCCCTTTTGAAGGTCATCAAGAATGGGTCTTCGACTGATACGGCGCGGGCGAATGCTTTTGACGCTTTTATTTTTATCCATCGGGGCAACGAGAAAACCGCCGTTCGAGCTTTGAAAATGGCGGCAAAAAGCGAGAAGGACACGAGTGCCGCCGAAAGATTGCAGAAAGCAGCGAAGGACGCTGCCATGCGGTGCTTAGAAAAATTGCAACCCGCTTGCCAGAAACTCTCCGAGGAAGATTAGATGCTGAGGTCGCCCTGTGGCGCAGATGTACTGCCGTTGACAAAAGCCATGCGATGCCGCGAAGTGATGCCGACGCCGCCATAATCAGTAAACCGTGTACGCCTGACACCAACTAGCTAACTGCGCGGGAAGGGGCGCGCCCGGGCCGCCCGCGTTTGGAGGTCACGATGTTGCCCTGGGCGGCCCGTGCCATTTTTGCAATGCTTTTGCACTGCCCAGGCTCGTTTCGATCGGTTCTATAGGTTTTGCTGGTTTGTCGAATCAATAAGTTACGTGTTTGCGATCCCGCCCAACCTTTGCGCTCTACTACGACATTTCGAGCAGGCCGTGTTTTTTCAATGGTTTAGCCTGCGTATGAAACTTGGAGTTGGCATCGTGCGCAAGACCTGGTTCAACCTTGATCTGGTGTGGGCGTGAGTTGGTCGTCACCGGGCTCATCACAGTTGTGCTGACCTGAGAACGTAGCTTTTCTTCGCGCGCCCCTCCGGAAGAGATGGCTTTGAAAGGAGCTCTCCCAGCCCCACCAACGGCCGCTGAGGTCACTTTTTTACGAGCGTGAGCGTCACCGAAGACGGGTACTCCTTTGAGTGGTGGATGGCGGTATGGGCGACGACTCCTTGGGTCTCGTCGTAGTTGTTGCCGCCGGTGTTCAGGTTGCGATCGAAACGCGGGAAGTTGCTGCCCGAAACCTCGATGCGGATCTGGTGGCCCGCGGCGAAGTAGTTCGACGTGTTCATCGGCTGCAGCGTGACCTTGAACACCTTGCTCTTCTCCATCCAGCTGGGCGGCCTATCGTAGCCATCGCGGTAGCGCAGGCGCTGGATGGTTTCGTCGAGGTTGTATGCCGGACCATTGGGTGCGACGTCGATCAACTTCACCGTGACGTCGGTGTCCTTGACGTCGGATGAGACGTAGAGTGTGACTTCGATGGGCCCGCTGACCTCGACACCCTCTTTCAGCGGCTCCGAGGAATAAACGAGAATGTCAGGGCGCTCCTCCATCTTGCGTTGATCCATTGCGCCGCCGACCACAGCGTTGCCGGTGCAGCAGACATTTCCACCGTAGGACGGAACGGGGCTCGCCGGGTCATACGTGAACTGGTCGGGCGAGTCGGAGGCTGGCGCCGCTGCGGTGAGTGCGCCGTCGCCGTTCAGGGTGTTCGCCTTGCCGGCGCTGGTGAGATATAGCGTCATCGGCTGCGCCCCGACGGGCGGCCAAGTGTCGGACGACTGCCACTTGTTCAGGCCCATGGTGTAGTAGAGGACCTTCGGCTGTTTCTCCAGCGTGGGACTGGATTCGCCTTTGAGGAAACGATCGAAGAAGGCGAACGTGAGTTCGTCGTAGCCGGAGAGCGGGTGGCCAAGGCCGGCCGGATCGATACCATTGAGGCGCGCATCACCCATATCGCGTTCGCCGACGTTCGTATCGGCACTGGCGCGGCGATAGGAGCAGTGCAGTGTGGGCGCGATGACAGCCCACTGCTCGCTCGCAATTTCGGGGCTCGCGGTGCGGCGGACGTAATTGTAGGTCGCCAGATTTGGCCCAATGGAGACGTCGTACCACGACATGAACCAGAGGCCGGGCACGTTGATCTTCATGTTGTCATCGAAGAGTCCACCCTTGTACCACGCGGGATCGTTGGGCGTGCGTTGGATCATGCGGCCGCCGGTGGGGACGGATTCGGGATCGGCGAAGATCCCTTGCGGACCATCGACAGCCCTGATGATGTCCTGCTCGGGAAGGTGGCGAAGAGCCTGTGACCAGTCAACAGATGGCAGGTGCTGTGCAAGGTCGAAGGACTTCGACTCGCGGATTAGATCCTGCTGCGAGGTGTTGGACGGGAACATCGGGCGGATCTCGCTCTGCTCGCCATAGAGCCAGGCGATGAACAGCATCTGCACGGCGCCGCCGCGATACCAGTTGCCTTGTTCGTAATACGGCTTGACGCGCCCGACACCGGCGCCAAATCCCTGCGGATTGATCGCAGCCAGGCCCGGAGGCGCCGTGGCGGCGACGCCCATCTGCCACTCGGCCGTCGAGGAGCAGCCCTCGAGTCCGACCTTCCCGTTCGACCACGATTGCGAGGAGATCCAGCGAATGGCGTCGTAGCCGTCCGTGCGCGGCGGGCCGAGAATGTCGTAGTTACCCTCGGAGAAGAAGTGGCCGCGTTCGTTCATCTCAACAAAGGCGTAGCCGTGCTGAACTGCCGTCAACTCGGTGGTCATATCGCGCGGAACGCCGTCCTGGATGTCCCAATAGTTGAAGTTGTAGGGCGTCCGAACGAAAATCACGGGATATTTCTTCGACGAGTCCTTGGGCCGATAGATGTCCGCAGCCATAAGTTTTCCGTCGCGCATGCGCACCATAACCTTGCGATCGACAACAGCTGTGTCATCGAGTTGCTTTTCGACATCAACGCGGTGCTGGGCCTCGTCGGCCGAAAGGGAGCGACGCGGACCTTGCCCGCGAAGCACGGGCGTGATGGCGAGGGCCGCGAGGAATATGGCGATACGACGAATAGACATCGAGTTCTCCGAAGATAGAACGTTGTACACGGAGAAGTACGAGAGAAGCAAGCGAAATGGAAGCGCAAACAGCGTAGAGGTCGTGGAGGACCGCATGACCGTGTGAGCAACGCGGACATCGGTCACACAATCAGGGCGGGTATACAACTCACCGCGGGCCGGCTGAGAGGTGCTCGGTCAAGTACCGCGCGAGCAAGTGATACAGGTGCACGGTCGTGCCCGGGCCTTCAAAAATGCCGTGAGTTCGATCGGGATAGGTCATGAAGTCGAACGGCTTCCCGAGTTCGATGAGTTTGTTCACCAGCAACTCCGTCCCCTGGTAGTGAACGTTGTCGTCGCCCGAACCGTGCACAATCAGCAGATGACCCTTTAATTCTCCCGCGAAATTGATCGCCGATCCCTGCTTGTAGCCGTCGACGTTGTCCTTGGGCAGACCCATGTAACGTTCCTGGTAGATCGAGTCGTATAGGCGCTGGTCGGGCACCGGCGCGACCGCCATGCCGACCTTATAAAGATCGGGCGAGCGAAACATCAGGTTGAGAGTGTTGGTGCCGCCGCCGCTCCAACCCCAGACGGCGACGCGATCCAGATCGACGAAGGCGTCCATCTTGCCGAGCGAACGAAGAGCCTGTGCTTGCTGCTTGGACGAGAGAACACCGACGTCGCCGTAGATGGTCTTGCGCCACGCACGGCCGCGTGGCGCGGGAGTGCCGGAATTGTCGAAGCTGACCACGACGTATCCGAGCGAAGCGATGTAGCGGTGGAAGAGCATGCCGTTGCCGCCCCAGCGGTCGAGCGTGGTCTGCCCCGCTGGTTCGCCGTAGATGTTTACCAGGACCGGGTATTTCTTCGAAGTGTCAAAGTTGGGCGGCTTAATCATCCAGCCATCCACCGTTACACCGTCGCCGGCATCGACCTTGAAGAACTCCGCCGGCGATGTGAGGAACTGCGCGATCTTTTCCTTGTATTCGGTGCTGTCGCTGCTCATACGTACGAGCCTGTGATCTGGCAGAGACACCACTTCGCGCAGCCCGGGATCATTGACGCTGGAGAAACTGTGAAAAGCGTACTTCCCGTCGGGCGAAATATTGTAACTATTGACGCCGACGAAGCTGCCTGGAGTGATGCGCGCCGGATCGGCCGAGCCGTCGAGGGGTGAGCGGTAGAGATAGCGCTGAGTCGCGTCATCGGGAGACGCGATGAAATAGAGCCACCCGCCCGTTTCGTCGACGCCCTCAATCCCGGCGGTATCCATGGCCCCACGTGTAACCAGCGTTTCACGGCCACTGCGATCAATCGCCCAGACGTGCATCCAGCCATCCTTTTCGCTGACGGCTAGGAACTGGCGGCCCTCATGAATCAGCTGCGCTTCCGGCAGTCCGCCAAAGCCGATGGTGATGAAGGCATCGTCGTGATCGCGCCATATCTGGTGGACAGCACCAGAGCTGGCGTCGGCGAGCAGATAATTGTCGGTGTTCTGTAGCCGATTGAGTTGCTGGATGAGAAGCGTGTTAGCGTCGGCCCACTGCATGCGCGCGATGTAGTTCTGGCGCGAATCGCCCGGGACGTCCATCCATTTCACGCTCCCCTTGCCATCGGCATTCGCTACGCCGGCGCGCACGGCTGAATTTGTGGTCCCTGCCAACGGATAAGGAACCTGCATCTCCACCGGATACGGGCCCGTCTGCGGATATGGAATGTCCGTTACTACTTCGCGTCCTTTGCCGAGGTAGTACATGAGCGCGAAGTCTCCGACGCCGTGCAAGTCAAATTCCCAGAACGCGATTCGCTTCCCGTCCGGGCTCCAACGAAAACAGTCGTGGAGGTCCAATTCTTCCTCGTTCACCCAGTCGGAGCCGCCATTGATGACAAGATCGGAGCCGTCGTGGGTGATGCGTTGGATGTCTCCGCTCGCCAGGTCTTCGACGTATATGTCATTATTCTTAACGTATGCGACCTTGGTCGTCTTGGGATTGAATTTGGCATACATCAGGCTGGCCTCGGGCGCATCTCCGCCCAGCTTCTTGACCTTGCCGATCGTGCGGTCGAAAACCCAGTAGTCTCCGCGAGAATTGGTGCGCCATACACGGCGAGCATTCGTGAAAATTAGGATGCGTTGGTTGTCCTTCGACCAACTAAGTCCCGCGATCTGTAGCGGCTCTTTCGCGCCTTCAGGAGTGAGCTGCGCGTCCGTGATCAGGACCTCCCGGTTCTTGCCCGTCGCAGTGTCGTACTTTACGAGGTCCCGCCCGTGGCCGCCGGCGGCTGGTTCCATCGTAATGTAGGATTGCCCACCATCGAACCACCGCGGTGGAGGCGAGAAACGCTCGCTGAATTCACCTGTGAAGATGCGGCTAATCGTGTCCTTCGGCGTTTCCGGCGCCGGTGCAGGTTGCTGCGCGAACGACACGGCCGACAGCACTAGCATTGAAATAAATGCAAAGCGACCAAGGGCATGCTGGTTCATGCGATTCTCCGAATGAGCTGGAAGGAGGGATGCTACGGGAAAGGACGGGAGAATGCAATTTCTTCACCCCCGTCGAGAAAACCCAAATCGACAGCGGCAGATGAGTCATGAAATCGCAAGAGGTCGATCGAGTCGGCCTGGAGACGGGTCAATGACTCATTGATCTGCCTGTCTGCCGCCAACTGGGCGCTGAAGACCCGCGTTCTGCCGTATCTTCATGTTCTATCACCGTTTAGACGGCTGCCCTGAAGTCTGCCAGTCAATCGGTAACTGTACGTTTAGGTTTGGGCAAGTGCGGGCCCCGCCGTTGTCAGCCCGCCCAGTCCACAAGGTCTGCTTCAGGGGTCAGGTGTGCGCTCGCATCCCGCTTTGCTGTGGCCGGTTTCGCTCCCTTCGTCCACAGCTGCAGCAACGCGATACACACTTCAGTGGCGCGAGCCATATCTTGTACGCTAACCCATTCATGTGGACCGTGAATGTTCTGCATGCCCGTGAACACATTAGGCGTTGGCACACCTTGTTCGGTTAGGCGCGAGCCGTCAGTGCCGCCGCGGGTTGGGGTGGAGACTGGCTCGATGCCTACGCGCCGGCAAGCCTCCCGAGCCAGTTCGACCGGGCGCATGTCTTTTTCCAGCCAATAGCGCATGTTGCGGTACTGGTTGGTGATCGTGCATGCGATCCGCGCTCTGGGTTCCGTGGCCTGTATCGTGGCGCAGACCTGCTTCAGCAGCTCTCCATGCTGGCGCAATCCATCCAGCTCAAAGTCACGCAAAATGAAGTGAAGCTCGGCGGAGGCGGCCGTGCCGCTCATCTCGTAGATATGGATAAAGCCTTCCCGCTGGGCCGTTGTCTCAGGAGTGAGCGTGATGTGAGGCAAGGTATCCACGATCTTAGCCGCCAAATGAAGCGCATTGACCAGCTTGTCCTTGGCTTGCCCCGGATGGATGGAGACGCCCTGCACATGGACGTCGGCTTTGTCGGCCGAAAACGTCTCGTAGACGATCTCGCCTAGCTCCGCTCCGTCGAGCGTGTAGGCAACATCGGCTTTAAGGTCCTCCGGGAGATCGTGATGAACACCGCGGCCAATCTCCTCGTCGGGCGTGAAGCCGATGCGAATGGGCCCGTGGGGCAAGTCCCGATTCTTAAGCAGGTGCCGCGCCACGGTCATTACGATGGCGACACCGGCCTTGTCGTCGGCGCCCAGAAGCGTGGTGCCGCTGGCCGTCACGATGTCGTCGCCTGTCTTTGTTGCAAGATAGGGAAAGTAGGAAGGCGACAGCACGATGGCCGGGTTATCGGGCAGGACGATCTCGCGGCCGGCATAGTTGCGATGGACAATGGGCTTGACGTTGGTCCCGCTGAACTGCGGTGCCGTATCTACGTGTGCCAGAAGCGCCACAGGTGGGGTGTCGACTTTTGTGGTCGCTGGGACCGTCGCCAGTACCGCGCCGTACTTGGTCAACGTGACTTCCTGGGCCCCAATCGACTTCAACTCGTCCGCGAGCAGCCGAAGAAGGTCATATTGCTTATCGGTGCTCGGCGACGTCGTGGACTTCTCATCACTCTGTGTATCTATGCGAGCGTAGCGGATGAAGCGCTCCTCCACCTCGCGAGCAAACTCGGATGCAGTGTGAGCCGAGACACCAGCGGGCTCTGAAACCGTTGACGTGGTCATGAGTATCTCCTCTGACTCCGATGATTTCGCTGACAATCGGGTTGTTCTTTCAGCCGATACGCACGATCAACACTTTGAACGTAATAGGCAGCACCGCTCTCCCACGATCTTTCCAAAGCAGCTGGGCGCTCGGAACGGCTTTTCAACGGATCCAGCTCCAGACTGGCCGCTGCAAGAGTCGGTCAGGCCGTCCGGCCTTCACACAAGTTAAAGTGACCGGAAGCCTCGACCCATCTGGAAGGTTGATCGAGTTCCCAAGCGTCGAGGCATCAAGTGGTCAATGATCGCGCGCCGGAGGCCGGGCTGGTTCGAGGGGTCCTCGGCACCGAATGAATGCTGCAAGTTGACTTAACGGTTTCTTGGATCAACCGACACTAGGCTCCGCCACTTTCCAGGCCAGCGTCATCACTAGCGCGACGACAATCCCCAACGACACCTCTACAAAGCGATGCCAGGCCAGGCTCCACGGGGGACTCGTGTGCGGAATCAGCAGGACGATACTTAACGTAATGGCAGCAAAGCGATACGCTGCGCCCAGTCGCAACACCGCCGAAAGAATTCCGCAAGCAAAAATGCCGACTCCATACACCACCCAACTTGTCCCAAATAAACTGGCGATTAACGCGCCCAGCGCCGCTCCTAAAGCAGTGCCCACAAAGCGCTGCCAGGCCAGTGTCAGCGGGCTGATGGTCGACACCAGGATCACAATCGTCGAAATCGGCGCCCAGTAGAACTCCGGCAGCCTCAAGCCGCGCGCCAGCAGCAGAGAAACGACCGTAGCCAAGGCCGTCCTCACAGACTGGACTACTGCCTTCTTGGTGAGCCCTAGCGTTGCTACTTCATCTCGCATAGGCCGCCCATTGTATCGTGCGGTGGCCAGCAATGGTCGGCGGCCAGAAATCCGCAGTGATTGTAAACGCTGTTAACAACGGTTACCTAGATGGGCGCCCGGGAGAGTCCTGAACCCACTCTTTTGCGCTGTATTACGACATTTAGACCAGGTCATTCAGAATCGGCAATCGACTCAGCTCTTTCGACCGAATGTTATGAATCCTCCAACGGCCGCGAAAAATCGGCCAGCGCCGCCCGCCGAACGCAGGGACTCTAGCCAAAGCCTCGCGCGTTCGCGTTCGATCAAGTTCTGGGAGATGGCGCGTTCCACCGAAACGCCAAGTTCAAACGCATTTTCGACCAGCGCCAAGTCGGTGAATTGGCCGAGAAGCGGATTGGAATCGCGGAGATTTGTCCACGCCAAATGTAAGGGTACTCCGCAATTCTTCGCAAGAGATCAGAGTTTCCAAAAACCTGGAGCGGTTCTCAAATTGGTCTGGAGATTGTGAACGCGGCTTATGAAGCCGCCGGTACACGGCGGTCTGAAAATTCGAAATAGCGCCCGTGTTCGAGCTCGGGAATCAGTCCGGTCTGCTTCGGCTGCCATCCGAGTAGTTCCCGAGTCCGCTGACTCGAAGTGGGAGCGTCCATGGCCGCGAAATTCGCGAACCAGCCAAAGTGGCCGGCTGCGTCTTCAAGGGACTTCGCGACGACCGGAAGGTTCAGCTGCCGGCCGATGACACCCGCGATGTCCCGGAACGCCAGGCCCTCTTCGGCGATCCCGTGATATCTGGCTGCTGCGGAACCCTTTTCAAGTGCGAGTCTGTAGAGACGCGCGGCATCGAGCCGGTGCACCGCGGGCCAGCGGTTGAGCCCTTTGCCCGGATACGCCGAAACACCTTTTTTCCGCGCGATGCCGATCAAGACGGGAACGAAGCCATGATCGCCGTCACCGTGCACCGATGGCGCAAGGCGGACCACCGCCGCGCGCACGCCACGAGCCACCAGCGCGGCCGCCGCGGCTTCCGAAGCGCGGGGGTACGATTCGGGGTTCGGCGGCGGCGGCGTATCTTCCTCGGTCGCCGTGCGACCCTGTGCCAGGAGCGCAACCCCGGAGGTGACAAGCAGAGGACGCTCTGAGCCTTCGAGCGCGGAGCCGAGAGCCTGGATCGCGCGCCTGTCTATCTCGCAGTTTTCTCGGAACCTCGAGAAGTCGTGGATAAAGCCCGTATGAATCACGCCATCTGATATGGCAGCTCCTTGGCGCAGGCTTTCCAGGTCCGTAAGATCACCGCGATGCACCTGAGCACCTGCGGCGGTAAGAGACTTGGCGCCCGCATCCGAACGAGCAAGACCGAGCACCTGATGGCCGGCTTCCATTAGCTCTTGAACAACGGCAGAACCGACAAAACCTGTTGCTCCTGTAACAAAGACCTTCATAATCTCTCCTTTTGCATCAGCTTGGAATAATGAGTTGTCTATTTTCGAAATGAAACTCTCCGGCCGTCATGACCGTCCGGGACCTCCGCCGATACCCTCGAGACCAGCGAGCATTTCAGGCGGCATCTGGAACGACGCAGCCTTCAGATTCTCGCGAAGATGACCGAGGGATGATGTTCCGGGGATGAGCAGAATGTTGGGCGAGCGCTGGAGAAGCCACGCAAGCGCAACCTGCATCGGCGCGGCCTTGAGTGACGCTGCAGCTTCGTTAAGTTCCGACGATTGCAACGGAGTGAAGCCTCCGAGCGGGAAAAACGGAACATAAGCTATGCCCTGCGCCGCCAGGTCATCGACGAAACGATCGTCGTTCCTTTGTGCGACGTTGTAGAAATTTTGGACACACACTATCTCGGTAATGGTTTGAGCCTCTGCCAACTGCTTGGGAGTGATGTTGCTGAGGCCGAGATGATGGATCAGTCCCTGGCGCTTGAGCTCGGCGAGCGTTGTCAGCGGTTCTGCAATCGATCCTTCCGACGGTCCCAAGATTCCGCCAACCCGAAGATTGACGACGTCGAGAGCGTCAAGGCCGAGATTTCTCAGATTGTCTTGAACGGCGTCGATAAGCTCCTGGCGGGTAAGAGCATGAATCCAGGACTTGTCTCGACCGCGACGAGCGCCCACCTTGGTGACGATCACCAGATCGTTAGCGTAGGGATGGAGCGCCCGCTTGATGATCTGATTCGTCACATGAGGACCATAGAAGTCGCTGGTGTCGATATGGTTCACGCCGGACTCTACCGCCTCTCGCAGAACAGCAATGGCGCCCTCAACATCGCGCGGCGGCCCCCACACCTCGGGACCGGCCAATTGCATCGCGCCGTAGCCCATGCGGTTCAAGCTCATCGATGTGCCGGGAAGCGTAAAGCTGCCGGCGAACTCTTTCTTTTCGATCATTGGCTTCTCCTGCTTCCGTTCTTCATTTGTATTGGTCTGTGCTCCGATGGGGAAAGCTAAAAGCGCTCTCCGACGAGTTCTTCACTTTTCTTCCAGAGTGCCTCAGCGTTGTTTGCATCGAGCGCATATCCGCGCACTCCTTCGCTTGTCACGCTGATGGTTACGTCGTCAGGAACCATCTTGCCGGCGTGGCAGTTCTCGCAATATCGGCCGCCAATCGCGTCGGCCGCAGCCACCACGGCGGCCCACACCGAAGTTGCGGCTCCCTGAGGAATGGTTTTCCACTGGTAGGGGCCCTTGCCCTCGGCTGCCTGTTGCTGGTTTATCTGTTCAAGGAGCTTTTCGATACGGCCGGGCTCCATGTAGCGAGCCAGCTCGGTCTGAATACCTCCCGGATGTACAGCCGCAGCGCGTACGCCGCGGTCCCGGTGCCGTTTGTCGAAGGCAACGGCGAAAAGGATGTTCGCCGTCTTTGATCGGCCATAGGCGACGAAGGGCTCATACGGCGTCCGCTCAAAGTTAGGATCCTCGAGGTTGACGTTGGAGAAGCGGTGGCCTGAAGAAGAAAGGTTGATCAGCCGCCCGCCTGCCCGGATCAAAGATGCAATGCGGTTGACCAGCACAAAGTGGCCCAGGTGATTGGTGCCAAACTGGGTCTCAAAACCGTCCGCCGTATGGCCAAACGGTGTGGCCATCACGCCGGCATTGGCGATGACTACGTCGAAGGGATCGCCCTTCTTCAGCAGCCCATCGGCACAGGCGCGCACGCTCTTGAGATTGGCAAGATCGAGCTCAACCAGCTCGAAGCTTCCGCGGTTGGCGGCCGCGTCCTTTCGCACCTGTGCGGTCGCCGCTTCAGCCTTCTCCAGATCCCGTGCCGCGCCTAGGACCTGCGCTCCGTGCGCCGCAAGAGACCGTGCAGTCTCAACTCCAAGCCCGGCAGAAACGCCGGTAACAAGAATCCGCTTTCCGGCCAGATTGATTCCGGACAGAACATCTTCTGTGGTTGACGTTGCGCCAAATACATTCGCCATTTTTTCCCTCCTTGTACCGTCTGTTAGAAGCTCCGGGCCTGTTCGACGGCCTTGACGGCTGCCGCCATTTCAAATAAAACGGAGAGTGTCTCCGAATCCATAGATAAGATAACCGGAGGCTGTCTCCGGTTGCAAATATTTTCGATGGGAAAGCGTTCTCAATCTCGACGGCGAAAGCCACGCACCGACGCGCAGCGCAATCGCGAGCGCATTCTGGAAGTGGCCAAGCAGGCATTCACCCGATACGGTGCCAATACCAGCTTGGACGAAATCGCCAAACAAGCAGGGATTGGGGCAGGAACGTTGTACCGCCACTTTCCCACTCGCGATGCGCTTCTCGAGGCCGTGTATCGGACTGAAGTAGAAAAGCTGGCCGCAGCAGAGCGGGAGCTTTCCGAGAACTTGCCTCCGGTCGAGGCGTTGCGGGCCTGGATGTTGCTCTTCGTTGACTACATCGCTGCGAAACACCTCATCGCCCCTGCACTGAACACCCTCGTCGGAGGTCCATCGAAGGTTTATGAAGCTTCCCGCGCTCAGATCCAGGGAGCGATTGATACCCTGGTGAAACGCGCAATCCGGAGTGGTGACATACGCAGAGACCTCGACCCATTCGATCTACTCCGGGCTCTGATCGGTGTCTCCAACGTGGCGTCCGGCCCTGACTGGCAGCAAAGCGCCAGAAGACTCGTGGATATCCTCATCGTCGGCTCGCGGCCACCCCGGTAGATCCTGGGAGCAGTCACGAAGATCGGTCAATTGGCGATTGGCGCGCCCCACGGGATGTGCTCGATGCTCAACGCGCTGCTCATGTTCTTCCAACCCACTGAGCAATCAGTGCCGCGACTCCTCAGAAATACTTCGGCGGCGAAGCCTTTGCAGGGAAGCCCGCAGCCCAGGCTGGCGTCGGCGGTTCGATCCCGTATTTAGCGTGTCATTTTCCAGGATCACGACTTGGCCGATCTCTTCTGTTTAGCCCACCTTTTCCTCTGAGCGAGGCTAATCTTCTTCCGGGCCTCAGGGGACATTGTGCGCCTCTTGCCGTTGCGCCGTTGACTGCCCTGTAAGGCAGCGATGGCCGTGTTCAGTCGGTCCCGTTCGGCTTCCAAGTCGGCGATGATTTGTTGAGTGTCCACGTGCTGCTCCAGTCGAAGGAATTCTAGCAGTTTTTCCCAGCGACATCCCTGCGTTGCGTTCCCACATCTTCAACGTGAGTTATCGGTTTTCAATTCTGCCTCTTGTTTGCGTTGTACTAGGCCATTTAGGTCCAGGCGATATCAGTTTCCCGCGGTGGCCGCCTGAGCGTAGCGCCGGAAAAAGCTGTTCTGTTTCCATTGAGGGCGGGGAACATCGTCGGCGACGCGTACCATAAGCAGCCGAATAATTTCCTCGTACTTGGCTGCGGCAGTGAGATCTACCGGCTGAGCAAGGTCGTCGGAAGGAGCGTGGTAACGCTGCGTCAGCCAATCCTTGAAAATCGCCTGTTCCGGTGAGCCTTTTTCAAAGCTTACCTGCATGGCCAGAGCGGGAACGCCGTGACGAATGAAGTTGTACTGGTCGCTGCGGATGAAGGCATTGCGTTGCGGCTCCGGATCGGGCTGAGCCTTAACGCCCAGGGACTCTGAAACGGCGGCCGCTTCCTCGCCTAGGTCGGACTCGGTCAATCCGAGGATGGTAAGGACCTTGAGAGGAACAATGGGCAGAAACATATCGATATTGATGTCTGCCACCATGGAGTCAGCTTTCACGGTGGGATGGGCGGTGAAGTACTTGGATCCCAGTAACCCCTTTTCCTCTCCCGTGACAAAAACTAAGAGCAGCGAGCGCTTGAGGATTTCCGGCGACTTCTTGAGGGAAGCAGCCACGTCCAGGAGCACCGCGCTGCCGGCTGCGTTGTCCATGGCTCCATTGTAGATGCGGTCTCCGTTAATCGGCTCGCCAATGCCCAGGTGGTCCACGTGCGCCGACAGCACAACGTACTCGTTCTTCAACTTGGGATCACTGCCCGGAAGCCGGGCAATCACGTTGGCCGATTCAATGGTCTTCTTCTCGACCTTGGCCTTGGCGTTGATAGAGACGGCCAGAGGAAAGCGCGGCAATTGTTTGCGATCTTTGGCAACCTCGAGGATCTCGGCAAAGCTGTGACCGGAACCGGCAAAGAGCTGCTCGGCTTTTGCGGGATTGAAGGTCACCGCGAGTCTCTGACCAGCGGTTTCGTCGAATTGCTCTCCGACAAGTGCCATGCTGGGATGGGCTCGATTCAGGGAGATGCGCGACCAGGGGATATCCATGGAAGCGGGATTCAGGATGGTAATGGTTCCGACGACCCCGGCCTTGGCGAAAGCTTTCCAGCGTTCACCCGCGGATTGGTAGTGCGAAGACAGCGCTCCTGGGATCTCGGCAGGTGACCCGGCCAGGATCACAGCAACTTTGCCCTTCAAATCGAGTCCGGCCAAATCGTCGTAGTTCATCTCGGGAACTCTTAACCCGTATCCCACAAAAACCAGCGGCGCCGCGACCGAGGGAGCCAGATCAATGCGTGTGCTGAAGGCCGCGTCGTCGCCTAAGGTGAGCGGCTCAGCTTTGCCGTCGCGCACCAGCGACAGGCTCGACTCTTTCTCGTCAATCTGACGCGATTCGAACTTCACGGGCTGGTAGAAACCGTTGACTCCCGCGGGTTCCAAGCCGTCGTTCTTGAGCTGGTCGACGATATAGCCCTCCGCTTTGCGAAGGCCGGCACTGCCGGTCTCACGACCTTCCATCTTGTCGTCGGCCAAGACGTTCACAAAACCCCACCAGGTCTTGCCATCGAAATGTGCTTGCGCCGGCTGCTGCGAGCCGGCGACACGGACGAGAAACATGCCGAAGATCAGGAGGCACAGGTTCTTTTTCATCAAAGCCCTCGATGTCGGTAACCAACAACAAAGGATAACAGGGACGCAACCATGCTGCACCTGATTCTCCGGAACAGTGTTTTCAACATCGCCTGCGTCGAAAATCTTGCTCGAGTTCTGGCGCGAAGCCGAGGCGATCGCGCAAGAGGACATTATGAACGGTCACGATCGGGCCAGGGATCTGTGATCGGCCTGTTGTTCGGTTATAGCGTTCTCGATGTAAGCAGCGCGCCGCCATCGACCACGATCGTCTGTCCGGTCAGATAAGATGAGCCGTCGCTGGCCAGCATGAGCGCGACCTCAGCGACCTCCTCGGGCTGTCCCAGGTGTTGAACGGGCTGCTTGGCGATGATCTGCGCGGTGCGGCCCTCATCTTTCCAGTAATACTCGCTGAGCACGGTCTTTATCAGCCCGGGTGCGATCCCGTTTACGCGCACGCCCTTGAAACCAAGCTCGAGCGCATAACTCTGGGTCATCATGATAAGCGCGGCTTTGGTCATGCTGTAGAGCAGGCCGTAGTACTGCGGGCGCAAGCCAGAGATGGAAGCGATGTTGATGATCGAGCCGGAGCCGCGCTGGCACATCCCGGGGGCCACGTGTCGAATCAGGCGAAACGCGCTCTTCAAGTTGATCTCCACCATCTTGTCGAACTTGGCCTCATCCACGTCGAGACAGAACTCCTGGGCGATGTTCGTCGCTGCGTTATTGACCAGAATATCGATACGACCAAATTCACGTGTCGTGGTATCGACCAAGGCCTGAATCTGTTCGGCCTTGCCCACGTGGCAGGCCACCGGCTTTACGTTCTTGCCGATCTCGGCTGCCACCTGGTCGAGCGTTTCCTGCTTGCGCCCGCAGATCACCACCTTCGCGCCCTCGCGATGGAAGACTTCCGCAATCGATTTGCCGATTCCCCGGCTGGCGCCGGTGACAATCGCTACTTTGTCTTTGAGCATGCCCATCTGATGTACATTCCTCCGTTTAGAATGCCTGGACACTCCCGCTGGCCGCTTTGGCTGAGCCAACGATCATATCAGCAGGTTGTTTATAATCTGGTTATTCAACGACGCGCCTTCATTCTCGCATCACTTTTCGCGGCCAGCGGGATTGCTCCGCCCATTTGGGCCAAGAGCGGACTCAAACGGGGCCCAGTCCAGTCGACCCAGGATTCGCAGTCGTCCGCGGTCGCGCCGGCGACAGCGGGGCCGGTGGTGCCGCCAGTCGAGTTCGTGTGTCCCATGCATCCTGACGTGCGGTCGCTCAAGCCCGGAGTCTGTCCACGCTGCGGTATGACTCTGGTCGCAAATCTCCCTGATCGGGTCGAGTATCCGCTAGAGATGGTCGTCGATCCTTCTCCGCCACGAGCCGGAAAAGACGTGCAATTTTCCTTCACCGTCCTCGATCCCAAGACCCGGCAGCGCGTCAATGACTTTCAGGTGATGCACGAGAGACTCTATCACCTGTTCATCGTCAGTCAGGATCTTCAGTATTTTGTGCACGATCATCCGGAGAAGGATTCCGAGGGCACGTTTCGTCTGCGCGCTGTTTTGCCACGGCCCGGGATGTACCGCGTCTTGAGTGATTTCTATCCCACGGGAGGCACGCCCCAGCTGATTGTGAAGACTGTGGTGTTGCCGGGCGCAGCGCTGGCGCCGGGCGCAGAACTGAAGCCAGATCTCGGGCCCAAAGACTCTAGGAACATGCGTGTTTCTCTGACCATGCAGCCGACGCAGCCCATTGCGGGCATGAAGACCCTGATGTTCTTCCACCTGGATCCGGCGGACGGCCTGGAACCCTACCTTGGCTCCTGGAGCCACATGCTCGCCGCCAGTGACGACCTGGTGGACATGATCCACGACCATCCCTTCGTCGCCGACGGCGGACCCCAGATGCAGTTCAACATGATCTTTCCCCGCTCGCGAACCTATCGCGTGTGGGTACAGTTCCAGCGTAAAGGCGTGGTGAACACCGCAGTATTCAACATCCCAGTCGCCGAGCTGAGGTGATGCGCTACCTCAAATGCAGGACTATCGTTGCGGTCGGCGGCGAGATCTCGATCTTGGTTCCAGCAGGGAAGCGTAGGGGCTTGCGAAAATAGTAGACCTGGTACCAGTTGGGATGAAATTCCTCGATCCAGAGCAATGGCACGATCGAACCATTGGGCTTAATCGCGATTGCCTGAAGCATGCCGGCTTTGGGGAGCTGCAATGGCGCGATGCCCGCTACCTCAACCCGGTGTCTGATCACGGTTGGGCCGTAGACCGCAATCTCGCCCGCGCTGTCATTCGTTGAACTGGTGGCGGGCGCGGGGAACTCGGGCACCGCCGGCAGGTACGCCGGGTCGCCTTCTGGACAACCGCCCTCAACCCACTCACCGACGATCTCCAGGTCTTCCTGCGTGAGCCCCTGGTCGTTTGCGAAGTCGCCGAAGCCCTTGACTGCGTTCCAGGGTGGCATGCTGCGCTCCAGCACCTGATGCTTGATCGACTCGGCCCATGGGCGGGCTTCTTTGTAGGTCAGCAGAGAAAATGACGAACCGCCGGGACGATGGCAGGTAGCACAATGGTTGTAGACGATGCGCGAGACGTCTCGCGACCAGGTGATCTTGGTGGTGTAGAACGTGTGCGCGCTCAGCCAGAGAGCTGGGCCCACCGAGGCAATCACGCTGACGATAATGATCCAACGGCGCACTGTGCAGATCATTCTAGCGAATCCCAACCCGGTTTTCTGAGCATCTCGAAGGGCATCCTTGAAAATAACCTGGCTCGCAGAAGCAAGCTCGCGAAATGCCGCCATAGCATCGTTCACGTGCTCCTTCCCAAAGCGAAAGATCGCGACATGAAAAATCTCGTTACCGCCTGCGGTTGATCTCGACGGTAGGCCGCCAGACTTCGCTTGGTGTTGCTCAGTAGACGCGCAGGTGGGAAATGTCGCCATTGTCAGCATATCTGAGGCTGCAAGGCACCCCAACGCGCAGAACTCGCGGCGGGAGTGATACCCATCAAACGCGAGCGCGGGAGGCACAGACGTGTACGCCATTGTGGATTCTTCTTCAGCCATGATTGCCCGTGCCTCCAACAACGTGAAGTACGCGGAGTCCATAACTGTTGAAATCAGATTGCGTTCAGAACCAATCACGCGGTAATGATGATTTTCCGTAAACCATCAGGCCGAAGAGGCAGGGCAATGCGGGCGGCATGCTGACTTCCTGACTTCAATCACCAGCAATTCAAGATTCTCTTTTCCAAAGAAAACGCTCTCCGCTGAGCGCCGCGATCAGTGGACGGCCAACTCAGAACCGGGTCAATGAGTGCAAGCACCT
The DNA here is from genome assembly GCA_036522035.1 of Terriglobales bacterium. Lineage (GTDB taxonomy): Bacteria > Acidobacteriota > Terriglobia > Terriglobales > Acidobacteriaceae > Angelobacter. The sequence continues at coordinate 25,897 of DATDGP010000379.1, read as the reverse complement.
TTTTTGGGAATCTGACAGCTCTGCAGAACTACGGTCTACCGCGTACCCAGGGCCTTGAAGAACGTGTAGCAGAATGTCCCGTCGGATTCCGTGGCACGGTACAGGTCCGCGATGCCCTTGTCCCAAGTCAGGTGATCGATTAGCCCGAGGGAAAGCGCTTGGCCGTGGATGCCCTCCACCATGGCAATGAAGGTATTTTTGGAAAAACCCTCCACCAGATCCGGCCGACTGCTATCTACATAAACCATCCGCGGGCTGACTCTTACGTCGCGAAACCCAGCTTCAGCGAGCAGTGGATAAAGCCGTCGGCCAATCAGTGAGTCGCCGCCCAACCTGGCTTGGACGTCGATGAGGCACTGGACGACCCGTGAGGCCTCCGGCGTGTGCGGGTAGCAGTACCAAGAGCCGTGGTCGCCCTCAATCACGGTGATGCTTCCGGCTCTGCGCAAGACCCGTTTGATGGCTCGGAGAGCCGCAACCGGCCCAGCAACATGCTCCAGGACGAAGCAGAGGAAAACGTGGTCGAAGTGCTCGTCGTCAAATGGCAGGTCGAATATGCTTGCCTCATAGAACTCCACATTCCGGTGGCCGGCCGCCTCGATGCGTCTACGAGCCTGGTCGAGTGAGGTCGCTGAGATGTCCACGCACACAATCTGTGCCCAAGGATTCCGTGAAGCAAGAAGAACGGTCTGTGCTCCCGTACCGCACCCGCACTCGAGAACCATGGCCCCGGGCGCAAACACCGTGTCATGGTGGAGCAATTCGCTCAAAGTGTTTGCCTGATCAGTGAGTCGGTCGCATTCGCGGGAGGAATATCCGTGGACGTATCGACTTGTGGTCATCGGCCTCTAAACTAAACGTATCGAGTCGGGTGTGTCTACCGCATGATAGCGTTCCGCTTCCCTAGAACGGGCAAACCGGGGGTAAATGTCGCTAACCAGTTAGCGCTTTATTGAGGGGTTGTGAGGGCGATGTTAAAACAAAACCTCATTGTCCTTGCCTGCTCAGTTGATCTTCTTGACGTGGATTTCCTGTCCGTCAACGCGGTGATAGGTGTAGCCAGTCACATGGCCCCGCGCGTCACGGGAAAACGTGACACTCCCGAGATCATCCTTGAAGAAGAATGTTCGGAACCCAGAGGCATGGCGTCGTCCTCATCCATCTTTGACCATAGTTTCCCGTCCTTCACCGAGACGCTCTCCCAGGGATCACCGGGACGCCACTCATATTGGCCAACATCGCGCATCGAAGCCGCGCGACCTTGACGCGCTCGCCCACAACAAAGTAATTCCATTTCTCAATCGCTGTGTTGTGTGCGACAAGATCAACACGAAACACAGGAAGAAAAATCATGAGTCAACTGAGGCTGAGATTGCGGCGCTTTTTTGCAGCGTTAACCCCAAGTGAACCCCACTTTTAACGAGCTCAAAAATGGCAAAGCCTATAAGGAGATGAAACGAAATGACTTACCGAGCTTTGAGAATTTTCCGAGGTCTAAAAACCAACATTGTCTTACAATGCTCGAAAAAGCGGTGACGCATCGAGGTGATCGGTATGACTCGCATTCGTTCGCAAGCCGTTTCGCTCGCTGCCGGGTTGATCTTTACATTAGGCTGGCAAGCCCTCGCACTTTTTGCCGGCGACACCAAGCCAACCGGGTCGAGCGTGGCCGCACCGTCGCCAGACGCGGTGTCGGCGAAGACCGCATTCTGGGAGATGTACAAGCTGGCGCACTCCTGGGCGACCGATCTGGTACCGCTGAAGATCGAGAGCAAGAAGATTCCTGGAACGCGAAATGGTGGCGGAAAAGCGGTGGTGTGGAGCGCCACTTTTGGTTCGTCCGGCCGGCACGAAGCCCGCGTCTTTACTTATTCCGCCATCACCCAGGCGCCGGACGTCCGCAAAGGCGTCACCGTCGGCAATCCGCTGCCATGGCCCGGCCCCACGCGCGATGCCCTGCCGTTTGACACCGGCGACTTTGCCGTGGATTCCGATGCCATTTACAACACCGCCTTTCTGCAGGCTTCCTCCTGGGCCAAGGCGCATCCGGACAAGGAGGTCACGCTGAGTCTGGGCAACGCCTCGCGGTTTTCCGCGCCCGTCTGGTATGTGCTATGGGGCGACAGCAAGTCCGGATATGCGGTCTTCGTCAACGCCAAGAGCGGCGCCGTGATCCATCAGAAATAGGCTCTGGCCTGGCTTGCCCCGGTGCACAAGACTCTCGCGGATTTCGTGTTGATTCGATATAGTGTTTAGCCCGGCGAAAACCTCGTCTTCCGCTTGAGTGTCGATTGCCCGCAGCACTGAGGCGGCAAGGCGGAAGCGCCAGTACGCGAGATCATTCGGGTCCAAAGGATGGGTATGACTTCGATTTCTCGGCTTCCCCGTTGTTTGACTCTGTGTTTCTTGATGGTTCTGATGGTTCCAGGTTGGGCGCTCGCCGAAGATACTGACGGCGCGACCATCTACAAGACGCAATGTTCCCTCTGCCACGATAACTCGCCCAAAACGCGCGCTCCGGCGCCCGAGTCGCTGAAGCTGATGTCTCCGGAAAACATTTTGCGGTCGCTCGAAACGGGACGCATGAAGGACCAGGGCACGCTGCTGACCGACGCCCAGAAGCGCAGCGTCGCAGTTTTTCTCTCCGGCAAGCCCTTTGGCCAGGCCCAGGAGACGAAGCCCGCGGCGGGCCTTTGCCCCAAACCCAAGACTCCGTTCTCGCTCAGCAACGTGGACTGGAACGGCTGGGGTCCCGACCTCACCAACGCCCGCTTCCAGAACGGCGATCGCGCTGGCCTGACCGCCGATCAGGTGCCGCGACTGAAACTGAAGTGGGCTTTCTCATTTCCAGGTGCGCCGCTTTCCTGGGGACAGCCCACCGTCGCTGGCGGCCGCATCTTTGTTCCCAGCGCCAACCGTTTCGTCTATTCTCTCGACAGCGCCTCGGGTTGCCAATACTGGTCGTATGAAGCCGAGTTCCCGGCGCGGACGGCCATTACCGTCGCCCTGCTTCCCGGCCAGCCCGCGCGATACGCAGCTTTCTTCGGTGATCAACGAGCCAATGCTTACGCCGTTGACGCCGCCACCGGCGAGCTGCTGTGGAAGGTGCACATCGATAATCATCCGCGCGCCAAGATCGTGGGCGCTCTTGTCTACTACGACGGCCGTGTACTTGTCCCGCTGACCGGCGGCGAGGAAGTTGGCCTGGGTAATAAGTACGAGTGCTGTTCCTCGCGTGGTGGGCTGCTTGCGCTGGACGCTGCGACCGGCAAACAACTGTGGAAGACTTACACGATCGCCGAAGATCCGCATCCTACCACCAAGACCGTTGGCGGCATCCAGAACTGGGGCCCATCCGGCGCAAGCATCTGGTCAGCGCCTACCATTGATACTCAGCATCGCGTAGTTTACGTCGGCACCGGAGACAATTTCTCCGAGCCTGATACCAACACCAGCGACGCGGTTCTGGCTCTTGATCTCGATTCGGGCAAGATGCTGTGGTCGCAGCAGCTCACCCAGCATGACATCTTTAACATCGTTTGCGCGGGCCAGGGTTGCGGTGACCATCTGGGACCGGACGTCGACATCGGGGCCTCGCCCATCCTGGCTGCGCTGCCAAGCGGCAAACGCGAACTTCTGGTCAGCGCGAAGTCGGGAGTGGTGACAGCGCTCGACCCTGACCAGAAAGGCAAGGTTCTTTGGCAAACCAAGGTCGGCCGCGGCGGACGCCTAGGCGGAATTCAGTGGGGATCGGCTTTTGACGGCAAGACCTTTTATGCTGCGGTGTCAGATATAGCCCACACCGGAGGTTCGGGACTCGGCGCCATGGTCGCCGATCCCAAAGCCGGCGGCGGACTGTTTGCGCTCAATCCTGAGACCGGCGTCAAGGTGTGGAACGCGCCTGCGGCGGTTTGCGGCGATCGTCCATCGTGCAGCCCCGCACAATCGGCGGCCATCTCGGTGATCCCGGGCGTGGTGTTCTCCGGAGGAGTTGACGGCCGCTTGCGCGGCTACTCCACCTCCGACGGTACGGTTATCTGGGAGTTCGATACTGCCCAGGAATTCACCGGAGTGAACGGAGTAAAAGGCAAAGGCGGAGCTATGGACGGAGCGGGTCCAACGATCTCCGGCGGCATGCTCTTCGTGGGTTCCGGGTACGGGATCTGGGGCGGACTGCCCGGCAATGTGCTGCTGGCATTCTCGGTGGACGGGAAGTAAACACCAAGTTTTCCATCACAAGACACGCCATCATCCCGAGCCCCGTCAACGAGACGGTTGTCATCTGCACGCAATTAGGAGCGCAGGACCTTGGGTCACTTTGAGATTGCGGGGCTTAATTACATAATGCCCTCAGGGTGACGATTGTGAGAAGAGTGGAAACATTTGAGGTTCTCGGTCGCGCAAAAAAAACCAATGGGCTTTAGCCGACAGGCTAAAGCCCATTTTCACTTCGTATGAAGAGCGTTTACCGCTGCGAGCTTCCCGTGCTGCCTGAGGTCGCGCCCGCCGGTTTCGGTTGCTCGGCTGACGGTTGGTCGGGCGGCGTCCGCGTTCCCGGCTTCTCAAATTTAACCAGATTCGCGGTGCTGGCCTTGGGATCAACCTCCACGGAGAACCAGCCAATCATCATCTCCTCCCAGGTCTGATCGCCCCATTTCACTGTCTGGGTGGGATCAGGGTTGTAGGGATTGTTGATGGAGTTGTCAAAGTGCGCTGTGCACTCGATGCGCGTGCCCTTAGGCAGCACGATCGGCTTAGCCAGCTGATAACCCAGCTGCCAGTTGAAGTCGTACTTCGGGACGGAGAGCAAAGTCTCCTGATGACCATCGGGATAGATGGCTACGTACACGAAGTCCTTGCCGCGGAAATGCATGTGTGGCATCAGATCGGCGAGCGTGACCGTTTCCTGGAGCAACACCTGCGACTTCACTTCGTAGTTCGGATCGTTCGGTGGAATCTTGAATCCGGGGTTCGAGGCCGCTAACTGGACAATGCGGATCTTGGCCGGCTCTTTGGCGTAGACCAGCCCAATCTTGGTCTGGTCGCTCCCGGCTATCCCGTTGGCGGTGTAATGGAGTTGAAACACGATGTCGGAACCCGCCTTGATCAGTTTAGCTTCGCCGTTTTTCAGATCCAGGGCTTGCAGGCCGGGCGCGTAGCCCACCAGGAGTTCGCCGATATCCCCGCGGCGTCGCTGGGGCCGTTGCTGGTTCGCGTTGGCCGGTTGCTGATTGGCGGTGGACTGCTGATTATCGCCGGCTTGCGCCTGATTTTTGTTCGCCTGGTTATTGGTCCCGCCCTCTTGCTGGTCGTCTTCCTTTTCCTTCTTGGGAACAAAGAACTCGCCTGGCTTAACATCGCGCATCCACTTCGATTCCGGCCCGCGGATGAAGGCGATCACATGGTGTACCACCTTCCGGTTGCCGGGACGAACCTCGGCGGCGCGGATCCAGGTGTCCTCGGTGAACCCGCCGGGAATCACGATGTATTGATAGTCTACGGTCCCTTGTGCGGGTACGTTGTAGGCAATCGGCATCTCGAGCACGCGATCCGGTTTGCCGATGTTCCAGCCGTCAACGAATGTGAGCGGAGCCGGCTTGTCCTTGGGATCGCCCGCTGGTGCGCCAGTATCGGCCCACGCAATAATCGTGCGGAGATCCAGCGGTGTCAGCTTGCGCTCGTTGGAGAAGTGACCGTACTGCGGATCGGCGTACCACGGCGGCATCTTCTGGGTGGTGACCGCCAGTTTCATGGCCATGGCCCACGGGCGCGTTTCCTCGTACGTGATCAGCGACATCGGCGCGACTTCGCCTGCGCGATGGCAGCTTTGGCAGTTGTTCTGCAGAATGGGCAGCACGTCCTTATAGAACGTGGGTTTAAGAATCTGTGGGGCAGGAGCCGAATCCGCCGCCGAACCCATCAGAAAGCAGCAAAACGAAATGCTGCCGAGCGCCAGCATGCCTTTCAAGAGCCGTCCCTTCATGGTGAAATCTCCGCTTTTGCTTTGAACGAATGTATTTCTACGTATGAATAATGAGGGGCCCCGAGCCTGCCCGTCTGAATCCTGGCGGACAGGTGTGAGTCTCTATGTTACTGGAGCTCGCACCCGCACCGCAATGAATAATTTTCAGTGAGCGGCTCGCATATTCCCACCCGTAGGTCCTCGTCCTTTTGGATGCCCGGCTGGGGAGAGCTGGTGGCCACGAGAATCGGACGATCACTTCCGGTGAATCGGGTGATCTGAACGTCAAATTCTAAAGCGATGGTCCAGGGGTCCTGTGTATAATCTCGCCCCATGCTCCGCACAGCTCTTTCCCTCCTCATTCTGGCTGGGACCGCCACGGTAGCGGCCTTGGCGCAGCAGCCGTCACCGGCCTCGCCGTCGGCTCCCGCCACGCAACCGGCGCCAGCGCTGGCCCACTTTCACCACCTCCACCTCAACGCCACTGATCCAGCGGCGGACATCGCCTTTTACACCGCCAAGTTCGATTGCGAAAAGGCGCGCTTCAACGGCATGATCGATGCGGTCTGGGCGCAGAAGTCGTGGATGCTCTTCACCAAGACGGCGACGCCGCCGAAATCGGAGGTAACTTCGGCCATCTGGCATTTCGGTTGGGGCGCTGAGGACATGAAAGCTACCTACCAGAAACAGCTCGATGGCGGCACCAAATTCGAAACTCCGATCACCGACATCAGCGACATCGGCGGCGGCAATGCCACCGGCCGTTTCTATTTCGCCTACGTCGATGGTCCCGATCACCAGCTGATCGAGCTGAACACGGCCAACCATCACCATTTCGGCCATATTCATTTGTTGAGCAAAGACCCGATCGCTGCCGGTGAGTGGTACGTCAAGGAGTTCGGCCTAGTTCGCAGCGGTACCAGACCACCCTCGCACGAGCCGCGTTTCTACCGCGGATTCCAGATCGGCCCCAACGTTTCGCTGATGATGGACAACGTCAACTTCATCATCTTCCCCATGGAGTATGCCAAGACGCAGTGGCCCGAGCTGTGGAAAGACCGTACGGACTTAGAGTCCACCAGCGGCCACGTTACTGATCACATCGGCTTCAGCGTGGATGACCTGGCGGCGACTCTCGAGCGCCTGAAGAAAGACGGCGTCAATGTCACCGACGGCCCGCACTCCATCCCGGGTGTGAAATACGCTTTCATCGAAGGTCCGGACCATATCAAGATCGAATTGGTGGAAGAAGCGGCGCACAAGAACTGAGCTAAGATCTAACGCTTAAGATCGCCGCGATCGAGGAAATCTGCTTTCTCCGAATCGAACTCGACTACCAACGATTCCGGCCTGTCAGGATGTGTGATCGTCAGGCATCGGTGGTAAGATGTTTCCCATCATGGAGCAGCCCATTTGGAATTTCGAGCAAGAGCCCTTCGTCGATGAGCGTCCGGACGAAACCAGTTTCAACCTGCGTGCCTACCTGGACCGTATTCCTGACGAGAAAATGCAGCGTTACCAGCATTCCTGGACAGACGATCAGGTCGTCGAATGGTGCGGCGATTTCCGCGACGATGGCGCCCTCATGATCGCCTGTTGCGAGCGTGATGTGGATGTTCGGGAGTTTCGCCGCGCACTGGAACAGGCCATTGCCTATCGCGACCGGGTCCGGTCTACGCTGGTCGGTGCGGGGAAGTAAACTCCGTCGTCTCCCGAACCTGTTCTGGTTCGCGCGGCCGTCTAGGTCTAGAGTTCGAGTACCCCAATCTTGAGGGTTTCCTCGCCTGTCGTTGCCCATCGGCTGTGGTCTCGTAGGCATGGCCGGCGAGGCTTTCAAACCCGCAATGTCTGCAGCTCATCAATTCGAACGCCTACGCTCTCGAAGCGATCCTGCCTTTGAGGAGTTTTACAGGATTTATGCCGAGTCGATAGCCGAGCGAGGCCGCAAATCCAAGACCTGGATTGGCGAAATGGTTGCTAGTCTTGACTACAGAACCGTCCTATCAAAAAAGGAAGATGGCCGTGTGACCGGCTTCACTATCCTTTTCCTGCCCCGCTCGGAAGCATTTGGGCTGCTGGAGTATATGGCGGTTGCTGACGGCTGGCGAAGTCGAGGCTTAGGGGCCGCGTTGTTTCGCCACTGTATCCAGACCACGCTTGAAGAGCGAGGACGGCCGCTCCCGGTGCTGGTGGAGGTGGATTCCGACAGGGAAGAATCCGCTGACCGGGCGTTGCGGGCCCGTAGGCAGCAGTTTTATCGTCGTTTGGGCTGTTTCCGAATTGCCGGCCTGGCCTACATTCTTCCTCTGCCTGGCGAGACCCCGCCTCCGGAGATGGATTTGTTGATCTATCCTAACGGTAATCTCCGCGAGTTTCCCAAACGGGATCTGGAAGCATGGCTCAAGGTGATCTATCGGATTGTTTATGATTGCCCGCAGGAAGATCCCCGCATCAAGCGCATGCTCGACTCTATTTTCGATCCCGCCCGCTTGGAGTAATCGCGAAAGCTAGGATAGTGACCGAAAATCGAAAAAAGCCCAGAGTCTCACCGCCGGGAGCGGACCGCCAGCAGGACCAAAACCACGCGCCCGGGCAGCAAAAAGCGCCCGATGATGACCCTCGGGCGCTTGAGAGCAAGAATTGCAATTATTTCGGGCTAGGTGCCGGTGCGGGGGCGGCAGCGGCGCCCTTCTTGCCGGTGAAAGTTCCTTCGCCCATCGACCCGAATGTGACCTTGCCCTTCATCGTGTCACCATCCACGGTGCCTGAGTATTCGATCACCAAGTCCTGCCCCTGAGGGTGGATGGTTACCGACCACTTGATGTCGTTGCCGGTAACGGTACCCTTCAATTCGGTTTCTCCTGAACGGCCTTTGTAGGTTCCGGTCAGGTTCCCGCCATCCTGTTTGAAAGTCACAGTGGGTGAACCGGTGCCGTTGGGGGTTTCAACCGTCAGGGTCCACTCGCCGGCGACGTTTGCGTTATCGGCCGCCGTGGCCGTGATGGGCGCCGCTATCACCAGCAAGGCCGTGATAACGGCGAGAAGGGCTAAAGATCTGACTGCTCTTTGCATGTTTAGTTTTCTCCATTTGTTTTCAAAAACAATGCAGCGTTGACAATTGTACAGCCGGACGCGCGGTTTGCCGTGGTGGCGGAGCGGCCTTTCGCGTCCAAATTCAAGCACGGTGCTAGGATGGTTGGCAACTCTTAAGGAGGAGGTTTCAATGCGTATGCGTATAGGAAGAAAGATAGCTCTGGTTGTCATGCTGCTGGCTTCCCTAGCGTTGTGGGGCTCGAGCCCTCAGGACGGAACGTGGAAGCTGAACGTAGCGAAATCCAAAGGAACGGCCGACCATCCGGTCCCGAAAAGCCTGACCGTTACCATCCAGGAACAGGCAGGTGGAATGACACTCGATGTCGTCGGAGAAGATGCGAAAGGGAACCCGATCAAGGTCCACTGGACAGCAAAGTTCGACGGGAAAGACTATCCGTCGACAGGGTCTGCCGAAGGGTCCAATACGGTGAGCGTCAGGCAGCCTGATCCGAACACCATTGAGGTTACCAACAAGACGAATGGGCAAGAGACCGCGACAGTCCACAGCGTGGTTTCTAAGGACGGAAAGACACGCACCAGCACCTGGTCCGGAAAAGACACCAAAGGCAATTCGGAAACGTGGATCTCAGTTTACGACAAACAGTAAACGTCGAACCGCAAAGCGACAACCGTAGACCGAACATCGCGAGGGATCGGAACCGGTCCCTCGCGATGAGCTTTCGGCTCCAAGCTTCAGCGGCAAATCCCTCCTCTAAGCTGCACGCTCGAATATCTCACCAATTGCTCTCCTAGCTTCGAACGCCATTTCTTTGCCAACAGCTAGGGTTCTAATACTCGCAGGTCTGGCTGCGCAGCTTGGGAGCGGCTGCCTTGCCACCGGGGGGATCGTCGCAATCGATACAGTATTCGTGCTTGAGATCGGGACTGCCGTGGACGCGGTGACACTCAAGACAGGTCTGGGTTGAGCCCTCCATCACCTTGCGGGTGTAGGTATAGGCATGACGGTCGGCCGGATTCATGGTGGGATCGAGGTCGCGTTTGAGATCGACTTTGAAGTCGGCGAACAGGTCGTCGCCGGCGATGAAATTGTTGGGGTAGGGAAGGCCGGTCGATTCGGAGTGCCCTCCGCGCAGGTGGCAAGAGGCGCAGATCTCAACGATCTCCTTGGGATCGCGCGGCCGTTTGCTGCCCAGCAGGGCAATCTCTGGCTTGGTGGTGTGGTCGGTGGAAAGATCGCCGTGGCAGGCGAAGCAATCAAAAGCAAAAGAGGCAAACGTGTGGACCTGGGGATCGACCCCAGTGGCGTGGCATCCGGCGCACTGGGTGGCGAACACATCCGGCTGCCAGGTCTTACCGTCAGCGGCGAGCAGCGCGAACTTGCCGTAGCCGATCAGCTTGAGCGCGCGATAATGCTGCGCGCTGCCGATGATGTGGGTTGCATCGGCGGGAAGCTGGCCGACCACTGGCGCTATACCCACGGGACGGATCGTCCAGGCGTGCGGCTCCTGCTGCCAGGTGGGGCCCACCACGCTGCGATGGCAGAACAGACACTGGTCGCCGGTCATGTAGTCGGGCACTGGCTGGCCGGCGTGATTGTGATGCGCTTCGCCAGCGGTTAAGGCTGGCTGAGTCGTGCCGGCGGAGGTTGCTGCTGAACTGGAGGCAGGAGCTTTTTGCTGGCGGGCTGGATCGGACGCGGCGACTCCGTAGAACGGTGCTAAGAGCAACAAAGCAGCCGCGAGAAGAGCCTTGGTTCGCGGGTTGAACAAACCCTGAGGCGCGCTGGCTGCGCGCCTCAGGTAGTCGAGAGTGGAGGCCCAGTCGAACATCGGTGGCTTGACTCTTAGTCGTTGGCCCGCACCCAGCCATAAGCCTTGTTTTCGCGCAGGATGCCTGCGTTCTCATAAGACTTTCTGGCTTGGGCGATGATGTCAGGGCTGATCGGGTTGCGCTTTTCCTTCACGTTGACGCCATAGATTTTGGCCGCATTCAGGCCGAAGATCTTGGCTTTGTCTTCCTTGGTGATCTTGGAGTAGCCGAACTTCTCGCAGAATTCGTCGGTAATCTGGAAGCGCTTGAAGGCTTCGATCGACCACTGTGGCGAACCCCACCACAGGCAATCCGTGCCCCAGATCACGTGATCGGCGCCGTAGGTCTTGATGTTCTTGGCCATGCCGTGCATGCACGAACTGGGATCGGCAATGGCCAGCACGTTGAAGAAGCTGCCAATTTCCGGATAGACATTGGTCATCTTGGGGTTGCGCTTCTTGATGTCCATCAGAATGTTGTGCCAGGCAAAGTCCCCGGTCACCGGATCGATGGAGGCTTTGTATTCCGGCTCATTCGGACCGTGCTGGATGGCCGAGTGATAAATGATGAACGTAAGGTCCGGATTGTTGAGAGCGGCTTTCTCCACGTCCTTGGGGTTGGCCAGGTGGCCCAGCGTCCGCGACTGATACGAGTAACCCTTGTGCACGGAGAAAGTCTTCATGCCGCGCTTGCGCGATTCGTCGTAGAACCAGGCTGCGTTCTCGTCGTCCAGTTGGAAGCCGTTGCCCGAGCGTCCCGGATCGGAGTGGCAGTACCACTTCCACGAGTTGATCTTGTATTGGTTCAGCTCGCGCTCCATCTGTTCGATGACGGCAGCCTTATCGGGCTTGTTGGCGGTTTTGTCCCAATAGTGATTCGGCGCCAGATTGCCCTGGCTGAGCGCGCGCTGCGACTTAGCAAACTGGTTGATCTGGTCGCGCGACTGGGCCATCAGCCAACTGGGCAGGATGCCGCCCCCGCGGGCCTTGCCCTCCAGGACTTTGCCGGCGTCGTCTTTATTGAGTTCGCGCCCGGGCACGCCGGAGATCACGCACATCTCGGTTTCCGAATCGAAGAAGATTTCCTTGAGATACTGGCGGAAGCTGTAGGACTCCACGTCCTCCTTCAGGTTGAAGCCCATGTTCTTCACGAACTCATTGGTGCGGAATCCGGGGATGGCAATGCCGTTGGTGAAGTGGGTCTGAACGTCCATCACGAAGAATTCGCCCTTGGGCAAATGCTCCGAGTAGGCGGCCTGGTCCAGGGTTTCGGCTTCGTCGACTTCCCAGATCTTGCCCCAGACTTGATTGGAGGCCAGGAAGCAAGTAGCCATACCCATGGCGCTGGCCATGAAGGTCCGACGATCCATGCCCAGCTTCTTGGATTTTTCCTCTGCCATCTGCCCGATCAGATGTTCCACCTGTTTCTGTTTCTGGCTTTGCGGGCGGGGAATAAATTCTTCGTTGGATAGAACTTGCGTGGGCATCGGTGAATCCACGCCTTTTTTGCGGTCACGATCCGATTTGCGAATCCACATGGTGGTGATTCCTTTGTGAGGGCAGTTTTCGGGCAATAGTGTACATCAGTTCGGAAAAGAAAGCAGGTCGTTCATTTTTTACCATCCACCTTAAGCCTGGTTCTTCCCGCCTTAGTTCGCCTGCCCGGACTCGCGCAGCTGCAAGCGTTTCAGGCTCGCGACAAACGGCTTCATACATAACCCGAGAAGCGCGGCCCCGAGCGCTGACGCCGTCGCTAGGACGATAAGCATCGAGTACCTGAGCGCGTTGTCGTGATGGAAGACGTGTTGTGTCGACCAGGCCACTGCGGTCGGTCCTATCCCAAGTCCGATCAAGTTCAGGACAAACAGATAGATGGCCGAAGCCTGGCCGCGCATGTTGGGCGGCATCATCTGCTGGATCGCCGCAGGCGCGATGCCGAAGGGCGCCGCTGCCAACACTGCTGCCGGCACCAGCCACACCGTCGCCCAGCCTCCGGAAGGCGCCAGCAGCATGAGGAAGTGGATGGGTACCCAGATGATTCCGATCCACATTCCGACCATGATGTTGGCATTGGCACGCCGACTCGTGTTTAGGTAATCGGCAGCGCGGCCGGCTCCGATGATTCCCAGGGAGCCGAATACCATCACGATCGAGCCGTATACCAGGCCGACGCTCCGGATGTTCCAGTGAAAAGTGCGCACATAGAATTCCGGCACCCAGGCCGCGCTGGCGTATGAGGCGAGCGAAAGCAGACCGAAGCCGACGTTGTGAAAAATGAAAGTCTTGCCATTCGCAAAGATGTAGGCGAAGACCTGGCCGATGGGAACCGCGGGCCGCACGCTTCCGCCGCGGGTCAGCGGTTCACGAACGGTGAAAAGCAGCGGAGCGAGCAATACTCCGGGCAGTCCGACCACCAGGAACAGAATCTGCCAGGGATGAATCTGACCGGCCAAGGGAAGGCTGATGGCTCCGCGGGTAGCGGTGTAGCTGCGTATCAGTCCGCCGAGAAGAAAAGAAAGGCCGGAGCCGACGTAGATTCCCGCTCCGTAGAGCCCGATCGCCATCGACATGCGCCGGGGAGGCACGTAATCGGCTACGAGAGAATAAGCTGCTGGTGAAAGGGCTGCTTCGCCCACGCCGACGCCCATTCGCAGCATCAGCATCTGCGGGAAGGTTGCGGCGATTCCGCAACCGGTGGTGAACAGGCTCCATAGCACCATGCCGATAGCGATGATGGTTCGCCGGCTGTAGATATCGACCATGCGCCCGATGAGGATGCCGAAGAAGGTGTAAAACACCACGAAGCTCAAACCCTGGAGGTAGCTGACCTGAGTGTCGGTGATGTGGAGGTCGTGGCGCAGTGGGCCGACGACCATGCTGAAAATCTGGCGGTCGATGAAAGAGAAGACGTAAGCCACCATCAGCACGCCGACTACGTACCAGATGTAGACGGTTGAGTATTTCGAGGCGGGTGCGGCTACAGCCGTCGCGGTCTTAGGCAACGTGGACAATTAAAGACTCCTCTGTTTGTCTTCGGGTTGGGTTCTCCGGCCACTCGCCCTCGGCCACAAAGAGGAATTCCCCGCCCCTTCGACCGCCGTACCTTACATCACAACCTCATCGGACTGAACAGAAAGCTTATTGAAAGAATTTGTCGAGCCTCTTGGGGTCAATTGGCGCGTTCGAACAGACCGGCAGCGCCCTGGCCTCCGCCCACGCACATAGTGACGACCCCGTAACGGGCTTTGCGTCGCGCCATTTCGTTGGCCATCGTTCCCACCATGCGCGAGCCGGTCATGCCAAAGGGATGTCCGATGGCGATGGAGCCTCCGTTCGGGTTCAGCTTCTCCGGGTTCAGACCTAAACGATCGCGGCAGTAAACCACCTGCACGGCGAAGGCTTCGTTGAGCTCCCACACGTCAACGTCGTTCATGGTCAGGCCGGTACGCTTGAGCAGCTTGGGGACGGCGAAGACCGGGCCGATGCCCATCTCGTCGGGCTCGCAGCCGGCCACCTGGAAGCCGCGAAAGACCAGCTTATAGGGAATACCGAGCTTGTCGGCGCGTTCGCGGGACATGAGCAGCGTGGCGGAAGCGCCGTCGGAGAGTTGCGACGCGTTGCCGGCAGTCACTGAGCCCTCACCGCTGGTCTTGTCGAAATGCGGGCCTAGGGCCAGCAGGCCTTCAAGCGTCGTATCAGGACGGTTGCACTCGTCGCGATCGCAACAGACTTCTTTCTCGCCGATTTTCTCGCCGGTCTTCTTGTCGAGCACGGCCATGGTGGTCTTCATGGGCGCGATCTCTTCGCTAAAAAAGCCTTCCTGTTGAGCGCGTGCGGTGCGTTGCTGGCTGAGCACCGAATATTCGTCCTGCGACCGGCGGGTGAGCTTGTAGCGCTTGGCTACCACTTCGGCGGTCACGCCCATCACCATGTAGAGACCAGGCATGCTCTTTTCGAGCTCCGGGTTGGGACTCCAATCGCGCGGAATCATGCTGATCGACTCCACACCGCCGCCAATGGCCGCGTCCACGCCCTCGTTCATGATCTGGTGTGCTCCGAGCGCAATCGCCTGCAGCCCTGAAGAGCAAAAGCGATTGATGGTGGTGCCCGCAACGGTTGTCGGCAGTCCGGCCAGCATGGCCGCGATCCGCGCAATGTTGTGGCCCTGCGACGCATGAGGCTGGGCGCATCCGAGGGCCACGTCTTCAATCTCCTGGGGATCGAGCCGCGGCGTCTTGCGCAGGACGTCCTTGATGACGTGTGCTGCCAGAACTTCTGGGCGGGTCATATTGAACGAGCCGCGAAACGATTTGGCAAGCCCCGTTCGCGAACTGGCTACGATGACAGCTTCTCTCAAGTTGATCTCCTTGGGTGACTGGCTGCTGAATACGTCAGAGCAACGGTATGGCTGTCGTTCTGCTCACTCACACTCTTAAGAGTTTACCAACACCTCAAATCGGTCCGCGTGAAAAGATTGCCGCGTTCGTGGTCGGCGACAAGCCGTGAAGCCTGCGAATGGCACTATGGTTGGCGTCATCCCGCGGACCGCCTTTACTTGGCGGCTGTCGTTGTCGATTTTCCGCACGTGATGGCTTTTCGCTCAGCCAGCGCGGCGATCTCGGCTTCGCTATAGCCTAAGCTAACGAGAATCTCCCGCGTGTGCTCGCCGACCTGGGGAGCTGTGCTGGGCTTCATCTTCTGTACTCCCTCTACCTGCAGGGGGTTGGCGACCGTACTGATCCCGGGAGCGATCTCGTCGAAGACGCCGTTGGCCGCCATCTGAGGGTCGAAGGCCACCTCCTCATTGCTCTGCACCGGCGCAAAGATGAGGTCGTGACCGCGGAGGATCTTGTCCCACTCCGCCATGTCCTTCGTCGCGATGATGCGGTCGATAATCTCCACGAGCGCGGTCGAGTTGGCCTTGCGCAACGCTGGCGTACGAAAGCGCTCGTCATCGACCAGGTCGTCGCGGCCGAGCGCCCTGCAAAAATTGGGCCAGTCCTTGTCGGGGGCGAGACAGCAGGTGAGAAATCGTTTCTGGTCCCGGGTGACGTAATGTCCGACCAGCGGATTGGCCACGGTCTTGCGCGTGGTGCGCGGCAGAAATTTGGCGCCGACCAGCGCGGCCTGAATGAAGTTGGCGTTCGACCAGGCTCCGTTGGCCATCAACGACGTTGAGACCTTGCTGCCACGCCCGGAGACCGCCCGTCGATAGAGCGCGAGCATGATAGCGGCAAACAGGGTCATGGCCGTGGGGTGATCGCCGAAACCTGTGGGCGCCCGGCAAGGCTCGGCGTCGGCGTTGTGCATGGTGTGCATCAGCCCGGACCGGGCCCAGTACGCGGTCTGGTCATAGCCGGGCTCGTCAACCTCCGGTCCGGCCTCGCCATAGCCGGTGACGTGGGCATAGATCAGGCGCTGGTTGAGCGGCTCCAGATCTTCATAACGGGTGCGGAACTTCTTGACCATGGCCGGCTGGTAGTTGGTGATGAAGACGTCGACGGTGCGAATTAGCTTGAGCAGCACCTCGCGGGCTAAGTCGTCCTCCAGATTCAGCGCCAGGCTTTTGCGGTTGCGTCCGTCGAGAATCCAGCAAAAGAGATGTTCGCTCAACGGCATGCCCGGAATGGTCGACAGATAGCGGTAGGGATCGCCGTGTGGCGGCCGCTCGATCTTGATGACCTCGGCGCCGAAGTCGGCCATGATAGTGGCCGCGGCGGGACCGGCAATGTAAGTCCCGCAGTCGATCACCCGAATTCCCGAAAGGAGGTTCGACTCGCTCAATCAAGAGGGATGATACTAAAAAGCCCGCCCTCCGCGAAACGGCCATGCGAAAGGCGGGCTACTCGAGATCGGTTTATCGCTCTTAGAGCGAGTTAAGGAAAGCCACCAAATCCCGCTTCTGTCTTTCGGCCAGTCCTAGATTGAAACGGTTGTTGTAGAAATTCACGGCGTCGAGCAGGGTAGCAGCCGAGCCATTGTGGAAATACGGCGCACGCGCCGCGAGTCCGCGCAAGATCGGTCCTTTGGTTTTGCCGATGTCAGCACACTTGCCCGAGATCAAGGCGCGCCCGGGATCGGTCACGTGGAACGTCTGACCAGTAGCCTTGCAGACCAGCGTGTAGACCGGCAGTCCTCGCGTGTCGAGTGGGGACAGAGCAGGGAAGTCGGTAATGCCAATGTTCAAGGGGACCGACAGCGAGTGGTTGCCGGCGTTAGGCGTGTCGTGGCAAGTGGTGCATGTGCCCATAAACACGGCCTGATTCAGAACGTCGTTGATTCCGGCTACGCCGGTGATGGGAATGACCAGCGTGTTGAAGAGTTGTTCCCCACGGGCCACAGCTTCACGCGCCTCTTCGCGATCGGCGGATTCAGGAAGATCAGCCCAATTGTCGAAGATGTTGAATACGTTAGTGTTGAAGTTTGGACTGAACGCATCGTTGATACCGATCGAGAACGGTTGCGAGGGAAGGCTGTCCGGTCCACCGTGAGCTCCGTCCCGGTTAAGGCGGCCGGCGTCGTTGTCGCGATCCTGCGCCGTAAACAGCGCCGTCTCGAAGGCTACGATCTCGGATATTTGCTGGGCGCTGGGAGCAGCAGATGCCTGGGCGTGGCCGAGCGTCGCGTCGTTGGCCTGGGTGGCGAGATCCTCAAGGATGGTCTGGCCCGGAGTATTTTCACGGCCGTCCCACATCACAGTCGCTAGAAAGCCCAGGTTGGTCGAGGGCAGCGGCCGGCGGAACATGGCGAGCTGCTGTGTCGTGGTTTCTGGACAATGATGCGGATCACGAACGTCGGTAACATCAAACTGAGCGCCGACAGGCACGGAAATCGCTATGCGAATCAGGCCTTTTTTGAGCAGCATGCTGTAGGAGCGTTTGCGAGCTTCCTCGGTAGATACGTCGGCGCTGGGACAGTTGGAGCCATCCACCGGACGGAAGATCGGATCCTCGCCGTGACTGGCGGCGAAACGTTGCTGGATGTGGGGCGGCGTGACCGTCCAGGCGTCACCCGGCTGGTGACATGAGATGCAAGCCCGACCATTGGTTCCCAGACTCTGAAAGAAAGGGTTCGTAGTGTCGACCGAGCCGGTGGTGCTCACCGTGCGTACGGCGCCGGTAGGATCGGGAAAATCCTGTAAGTTGGGATCGAACCCGCTGGCTAGCAAGGACATAGCAAAGCCAAGGCATCCCGTTACAACGCCAACCAACAAGAACCTGTTCGAGCGTAAAGCCTTAAATAACAATAACTTGGTCATCTTTCTTGTCTCCTTACCGTTGGCGACCGGGAGGATCTTGGGCTGCGGCCGCTACTTTCCGAAATTTGAACTGGTAGTGTGATTGAAATGCCCGACGTTTCAACCCCAAATTCACTCCGCTTGATGCACTGAGGGCCTAGCCCTAGCGGTTAGGCGCGCTTGATTCGACCGCCGGCGGGCCACCCCTTTGTCATCAGCTTTGGCGTCCTTCGTAGTCCCGAGAACGCCCCAGACCAGAGGCCTTGTGCTTGCGGCGGGCGTCGCTTCCTGGGACGGCCCACGCGTCAGTCCCTTGGGTTTTGAGGCAAGCGAGCTCGACGAGCGAGCCAAGTGAGCCTTTTTCGTCACCGAGGGCAGGTTTTGAATCTGAACGTCCGAGTCGAAATGATCCGGCGAGACTTCGAACTGAGCGAAGGCCGGCACGACGAAGACGAGGGTCGCGATCGAGATCAGCCATAGGCGTCTGAAATGCTTCCACCAGAACATCTATAAGTCTCCTCGAAGTTCGCCGTCTGGCTAGTGCGGCGGTTCGTATAGATAAGAAGAGGTGAGGGAAAACATTTCAGAGAAGAAGCTGGCTCAGGATAGGTGAAGTGACAAAAAGTGGCAGTGACGCTAAGAGTGAGAATTTGTCTCCGACCTGCCCTCAAAAGTCCGAGGCTCTAATGCTTGGGAAAGAACCAAGAAAAAGAAAGGGTTTACCTTTGTCCTTCGAGATTGGCCCATTCGCCGGACTGGATGAAGCTGGCCCAGTAAAACGGGTGTTCGCGTCCCTTGCGCTTCAGCATCCCCAGCTCTGCCTGGCGAAGGGCGTCACCGCGACCCAGCCCTTTCTTCAGGCCGGTGTAATAGGCCGTCATCATCTCGCGGGTCACGTAATCACTCACCGGCCAGAGGCTCATGACCAAGCTTTCCGCTCCGGCCAGTACAAAGGCGCGCCGAAGCCCGTAGACCCCCTCGCCGTTTTTCACATCGCCAACGCCGGTTTCGCAAGCCGATAGCGTCACCAGCTTCGTTCCCCATAGGTTGAGGTTAGCGGCTTCCAGTGCCGTAAGGATACCGTCCTCGTTGTTACTCTTGGTAAGGTTGGCTCCGCTCAAGGCCAGGCCCGCCCGCAGCAAGGGGTTCTCGATGGGAGAGCTGGCTTGGATGGCGCGTGTTTTTCGTGTGGCTGGCTTTCCTGCGACCGTTGGAGATTCTTCCTCCGTATTCTGAAGGAAGAAGCCATGGGTCGCAATGTGCAAGATGCGCGGCGCATTCACTTGCTTGAGAGCGCTCTTCGAGGCTTTGGTTCCGGTTAGGACCTGAGCTTCCGGAAAGAGCGATTGAATGACGCTTGCCTCCTGGGCCGTGCCGCTGAGCGGGGCAAAGTACACGTCGGAGAGGTCCTTTCCGGTGGTGACGCTCCGGCGCCGGTTCAGGGAAATGGCCTTTGCCTTACTCAGGTCCGACCTCGCCAGGAGCGTGTTGCCGGGCTCGCCGAATGCGGGATCGGCGATCACCAGCGGCCCACTCTTGCTGGCACGTGCGACCCGCATGCGCAACAAGTCACGCCCCGTAGTCAGATAGCTCACCGAGTACTGCTCCACCAGGTACCGGCCTTGTTCGTCTACCAGCGCTTCGAAGGGGATCAGGTCCAGTTGGCCGTCGGGCGAAATGAGCAGGTGAGTAGCATCACCGGTGAACCCCTGGAGCGGCTTCATGATCTTTTCGTAGAGCGCGCGAGCCAACGGCTTGACGTCCTGACGTGGATCGCGCAGAGCTTCGCGAAAAGCCGCCACCGCGGCGTCGATCTCCCTGGCCGGACCCAAATCCTGGCTCTGAATCTGATCGCGCCCGGAGATGACGTAAGCAGCGTACCTGGGTTCTCCGAACTGCTTTTTGCTCTCGACCGGTTCCTTCGGGTCGAACGGGCTGTAGACCCCAAGTTCGATCAAGACTGTTTTCGCCGGAATCGCGGACTGGATAGCGGCCAGAGTCCCGCCCCGGGGCCCCTCATAAAACCCGGTACTTCGGCGGGCAGCCTCGTTTTCCAGCTGTTCTCTCTTGGCGTTGAGATCCTGGATGTGCTGCTGGTATTCCGCCATCGACAGCTGCTTGGGGCCGTTGAGAACCAGAGCCGCCAACTGCGAAGTAACCTTCTTCAAATGGTCCAATACCTCCCGGTCTTCGGGGCTGGACCGGTTCCACAAGGCGCCGAGGCTGTCCGCCATAGCGTCTAGCACGCGGCCCTTGCGATAGACCAGCGCGGTGGCGGCGAGTTTGCGAGCGCCATCTGCGTGAGGATCCTCTTGCAGCTGGAAGGAGATCATTCTTTCCATGCTTGCGATGAAGGGATCGAAGTAAGCGAGTTTTTGTCTCTCTGAGCCGACTGCCAGGTTCAAAGGAAGCGTCTTCTCCTCGAGAGCGTCGAGGCGCTGGAGCGCGTCGAGCGACTTGGCCACGTCGCCTTCGGCTGCATAGAGCTGGGAGAGATTGAGGAGATGCCGGAGGTTGTCGGGGTGATCGACGCCATAGGAGTCGTTGGTGATGGCGACCGAACGCAGAAAATAGGGTTCCGCTTTAGCGTATTCACCCTGATCGCGATAAAGGATGCCGAGGCTCTCTACTGTTATGCCGAGGTCCGGATGGTTTGGTCCAAGAACCTTTTCCTTGATCGCCACCACGCGCTTGTAATAGATCTCAGCATTGGCATAATCGCCGGTTTCCTTGGCGATGATCCCCAGATTCCCCAGCGGGTATGTGATCTCGACGCTCTCCGGACCGTAGGCCCTCTCCTCGATTTCCAGTGCTCGCTTGAAGCACTCGGCGGCTTTAGGATACTGATGCTGTCTCCAGTACATCAATCCGAGATTGTTGACCGTAGGGGCAACCTGGGGGTGATCCGGACCCAGCAGCTTCTCTTTGATATCTAGAGCTTCCCGGTAGAACTTCTCCGCGTTGTCGTAGTCGCCCCTGCGGTAATAGACGAGTCCCAGATTGTGCAGAAGAAACGCTACCTGGACGTGATCGCGCCCAAGAATCTTTTCCTTGAGCGCCAGAGCGCGCAGGTTCATCTGCTCCGATTTCAGATTATCGATTCTCACTATGTACAGACTTCCCAGATCCTGGAGTGCATTGGCTGCCTGCAGGCTGTCCGGACCGGCTGCGGCTTCGCGGTTCTGCAGATTCTGCACAAGGAGTTGTTCGGCACTTGCGTAATTCCCTTGGCGTGCCTGTATCCTGCCAAGCAAGCTCACAGCATCGGTGTACGGGAGATCTCTGGAGGAATAGGACTTGGCTGCGATCGCGAGCGCGCGCTCAGCGATCGGGCGGGCGCCGGTAAAATCGGCCTTGATCAGCAAAACTTCACCCAAGGTGACCAGAGAAGCGGCAACCAGGTAATGATCCGAGCCGAGAACCTTCTCGCGAATGGCCAGCGCTTGTCGCGCCAGGCGTTCGGCTTCGGCGTAGTTGGCTCTCGCGGAGGCATTCTGTGCCAGATTGTCGGTGACGTCCGCAACCTCGAGACTGTCGCTGCCCGCGGTCTTGTGGGCGATCGCCAACGCGCGTTGCAGGAGTGCGTTCGCCCTGCCGTAATCGTCGCGGGCCAGGCAGATCATGCCCAAGCGGTTCAGCGAGCGGCCGACACCCGCTGCTTCTGTTCCAAGAATCTTTTCGCGAAGTTCCAGCGAATGCTCGGCCGCGGCTTGCGCTTGCTGGTACGAGCCGGATCGGTAGAACCCCCACGACTCCGAGTACCTGCGGCTTGCCTCATACAGATCTCGGTCGGCATCGTTTGCCAGGCGCGGGTTGCGGAGCTCGATCTGATATTTTCCCGGCGCCTTCGGATCGGTGAGCTCAATCTGAATCTGGTAGTCGCCGGCTTCTGCGGCAATGAACTCCAATGCGGATTTTGCCTCGCCCGAGCGGATCGCGTTTTCGAGCAGGCGGTTTCCCTGGGGATCGAGCAGTTTCACCCTGAGGTCGATTTGCGACTCAATGACCACTTCGGCGAGCAGGCCAGCGGGGACAGGAAACGAAAAGGTCTGGCCCCCGTGTCCCATCAGTTCGCGCACCAGGGTCCTGCCGGGCTCGAGCGTCGTGGCATCTTGCCCTGGCGCGGACGACGGCCATGACGGTGGCGTCGATGAAGGAGCTTGCTGCTGGGCGAAAAGGAAAAAAAAGCTGCTTGCGGCGAAGGTCATTGCCACCATTGCCGGTAGCCGCCAACGAGTATTGCGCAGACCGAATTGACGAGCGGAACCGTACATCATCCAGAATCCCCCAAAGAGCAATCGTGCCTATCTTTGACCGTTGAGGCTGGCCCATTCGCCGGACTGAATGAAGCTGGCCCAGTAGAACGGATGCTCACGGCCCTTGCGTTTCATCATGGCGAGTTCGCCCTGGCGCAGGGTTTCGCCGCGACCCAGTCCGTTCTTCAGCCCGGCGTAGTAGGAGGTCATCATTTCGCGGGTCACGTAATCGCTGACCGGCCAGAGGCTCATGACCAGCGTCTCGGCGCCAGACTCAACGAAAGCACGGCGCAGACCGTACACGCCTTCGCCATTCTTGATCTCGCCGATGCCCGTGTCGCAGGCAGACAGCGTGACCAGCTTCGTTCCCCAAAGATTCAAATTCGAAGCCTCGAGCGCCGTGAGGATACCCTCCTCCTCGCCTTTCTTGATCAGATTGGCTCCGCTCAGGGCCAGGCCGGAACGAAGCAGCGGATTGGCTGCGGCCCCGTTCTGGAGGGCTGCAGCTGTCGCCGTCGAGGGATCCCGCGACGCGCTGCCCGGGAGGTCATTTAGAAAAAATCCGTGTGTTGCGATGTGCAAGAAAAGAGGGGCGTCGGCTTTTTGCAGCGCTCTCTTGTTGGCTGCGGCGCCGGTGAGAACCCGCGAATCGGGAAAGAGCCCCTGGATGGCCCGGGCCTCCTGCGCGGTGCCCGCGAGAGTCGCGAAGTAGACGCTCGCTAGGTTCTCTCCGCCGGTGACGCTCCGCCGAGCCGTCTTCGCGGCGGATTGTCGTACGCTTGCATACACGGGCCGCGCGGCTCGAATCGCAGGACTGCTGTCAAAGAGCGGATTGGCCAGCACCAGCGGAGCGCTCTTGCTGTTTCTTGTCACTTGCATGCGCAACAGGTCCCGGCCGGTGGTGAGATAGCCGACATTAGTCGTCATTGCAAACACCGGAACCCCGACTTCTGACGCCGATCACTTGAGCGTCGCGTGGAAGGGGTAACTGCCGATGATCTCAGGCGTCGCGTGAGCCGGCAAACCCGTTAACTCTATAACATAGTTCTGTTGTTTCAGCATGGCGGTGGGAATGCTGATGGAAACCGTCTTCTTCTCTCCCAACACCGCTGACTGCAGGTTCTGACTGCTCCAGAGCGTTTGATTGGCAGAGGGATCCTTGAGAACTGCGCGGTATTGCGGGAACTCGTCCGATTCCAGGACCACGATCAGCACCGCAACATCTGTCCCCGGCTGGATTGCGATCGCAGGCGGCCGAGCGGAGCCGCGAGTCGGCGGCGGCAGAAGCACCGAGACGATCTTCAGCTGCTCAACGTTCGCTTGCGACTGACGGAGGCGTTCGATCTCTTTCGCCGATTCGGCGTTGGCGGAACGCTCGGAGTCGAGCTCTTTTTGCAGTTCTTGCCGGCTCTGATCGACCACTGCGTGTTCGGCTTCGGCGCTGCCCAGGTGGCGGCGCAGGCGAAAATTTTCGAGCGACACATAGGCCAGCAAGAACACCGCGGCGGCTGCCAGCGCGAATCCCCAGCCCAACATGGGACGCCGTGGGGGAGGCTTGCGCTCGGGTAGAGGCTCGACCGCAGGCTTGGGTGCTCGAACGGCAATGACGGTTGGAGACGCGATCACCGGCGTCGCAACCGGTTCGGCGACCGGCGTGGCGGCTCGTTTCTTCTCGACCGCGAGCAGGGCGGCCGCGAATTCTACCTTGTGACGCCGATGAGCCGAAGCCACGTAGAATGATTTGAAACGGTCGAGATCCGGCTCAGAAAGATCGCCTCTCACGTACGCATCCACCAGGTCATTCTCGATCGCCGAGAGGCGCGTAGCGAGCTCTTCGTCAGAGATACACAATATGTCCATGGTCTCAGCTTCCTCGGTAGGCACATTGCCGAGCAGATACTGAGTCAGGAAGCGATCATCGTAAGGTTGCTGATCTGGGGGCGCCATCATGCCTCTTCATATATATAAGACGATATTGGCGAGAATACTTCAGGTCTCGCTTCGCAGACACTTGCGAACGCAATCCTCCAACTTGTTACGGATACGGCAGGCTCGAATACTTAAGGCATTCAGAGAAACTCCAAGGCGCGCGGCTAACTGCGCACGGCGCTCGATCTTAGACCGCTGTTCGCCCTGATAGTACTCAAGGATCAGATCCCGCTCTTTCCCCTCGAGTTTATTCAAGCATTGCTCCAGGCATCCCAGCCGTACTTGCTCCTCGGATGGATCGCCGAAGGCAGGGCCAGCAGGCGAGTTGCCCTCGAGGGCCGTGTCTAGGAGTTCTTGGGCAGCGGTTTCACGGTCTTCGCTGCGGAGATATTCGAGGAAGACGAATCGAGCCACGATGTAACAATAGTGAGCGGGAGAGAGCCCGGAAATCGAGCCCTTCTCTTCGAGTTTCCTGGCCACACGGTTCAGGGTCTCGTCAGCCAGGTCATCGGGGGAAAGACAGTTTTTGCGATCGAAATAGAAAACCAGCCTGCGGCGCATCTCCAGATAGCGCTCGCCGCCGGAGTCCACGCCTTCGTCCAGCCAATGCAGAAATTTCCGAAACGTCTCCTGAGTCGGAGTCCAGTTCTGCTTCAAGGCAGTCCTTTCACTCGGCCGACCAGGCGTCCTCGGGGCCGCATTCTCCAGCAGAGCACACCTGGGTTTCTCGGCGTCGCCCCTTCAATCCTCAGGCGAGAGCCCTCTATTCTAAGGCCAACAGCTCGCGGCACATTGGTGGTTCTCCGGCTCTGGGAAGAGCCCGCTTGGCGCGAGGTCACGACTCCGAATGCCGCGTCCACAGTGGCGACGATGGTGGATGACGCCTCGGTCAATCACCTGCCGAGAATGACCGACGGCTGCGACAAGAGCGCCTTGCTTACTTTCTATCTCAAGGATTCTATCCCGTGCACGCCCAGTGACACCACGTTTATCCTCGTTCCATGGGCCGCTTGAGCGATCCACGATCTGTAAGAGGAGGGGATGAAATCTGCCAAGGAAGGGACCGAATCAAACCTAATGCTTCCTGCGTTTGGCTTCGACCATGGCTCCGCTTCGTTCGGCAGCTTCTCGCACCAGAAATCCCATCTTGGGGCGAGAGGGTTCCAGATCCACTCCAATGCCGTGTTGCTCGAGTCCTTCAGACGTAACCGGTCCGATCGAGACCACCAGGACGGGGCCAAACGCGCGTGGGAGCTGGTCCCGTCTGCCCATCGCTCGAGCGACTTGTAATAGATGTTGGACTTGCGCGGAGCTGGTGAACATAACCACGTCGATTTCGCCCTGGACCAGAGCGGTCACCGCTGTCCGCAGAGGACCGGTATCTTCGGGCAGCGTCCATTCGTAGACCGGAACGCTCACGACTGAGGCCCCACGCTGTTCGAGGCCGGCCAGCAACTCAGGGTTAGAAGTGCTGGCTGCTGTGCCGTGTGACGCATCTTTGCCCGACGTGGTGGCCAATGTAATCCGGGCGAGACGACAGGGGTTGGGAGCGTTCTCGGCCCAGGACGCTAGAGCGGATGTTTCAGATGTCGCTGAAGCTTCAGTTCGGATCAGCAAACCGGAGCTGCCATCACCGCCCCTGCTCCTCACC
>DATDGP010000378.1:0-2707 GCA_036522035.1 Terriglobales bacterium | reverse complement strand
AATCGGTTCCGGCGAACGAAAAGCCGATGACCATTTCTCGAGCAGAAGAGAATGCGTGCGATCGCCTCGGGCACGTTGTCTACAAGGACCGCGGAGAAGAAGACCCGAAGAAGTGAGGGATGAGGCGAGCCTCGCAACCTCACCGATGAGTGAATTTGCATAGTTGCTCCTTCTCGCGTTGAGCGAATCGCGCCGTTGAACTCAACAGTGCGATGCGCTTTTAGACAACGGCAACTTCTGTCGGACATGCTGGGCACACCAAACAAAAGGCAGCAACTCGACCGTTGCTGCCCGAGATATCCGCTTGCCTGCCGCCTCGCTCAGCGAGTGACGGCCGCAAACATCGGCGAATCCAGAAGCGACTGGAAATTCTTGTCGTCGGCCTTGAAGTGCACGATGAGCTGGCCGGCCTGCGAGTCCACGGTAGTACCGTCGATGGCCGTTTTCTCCACGGGCGTGGCGCTGGACTTCTTGAACAGCAATCCGGCCCTCATCACGGCCGACAGCGACGCCGCGGTGATATTGTCCGAGGTCACCACGCTGAGGCTGAAGTCGACGCCGTGGTCGAAATCCATGGAGTAGTGCGAGCCTACCAGATGCGACTTCACGTTGCCGAATTCCGCCAGGTCGGAGGCGGTGCCCAGAGCCGATTTCAGCATGTTCTGCGTGCCCACTGCATCGAGCACGCTCCATACTGTGCCCTGATCGACCGAGGAGATCATATCCGTGATCTCGCCGTTGGCGTTGAGGCTCTGGCTGCTGTTGTCGCGCGCATCGAGCGCGGCTTGCATCGCGTTCTGGGAACCGAACAGCATGGTCCAGTCATCCAGGAACGTCATCTGCATTCCGCCCGACATCGGATACACGAGTGTCCCGTTGATCTTGTTGCCTGCGATCTTCTGTTTGCTCAAGCGCGGAGTAAGCTTTTTCCGCGGAAACGTGCCCTGGGCCACACCGATGATCTGTAGCGTGTTGTCCTTGCCCCGAAAGACCGCCAGCGTGATCTGGTCCAAGTCGCGATCCGGCACAATGCCGATGCCCTTCAGCGCGTCTTCGAACTGCTTCATGTTCGGGGGCAGCAGCTTGGACTTCATCTGCATAGCGGTATCGGAGTTCTTCATCCGGCGGTAGTCAACGTTGATGATCTGCTGTACTTCGACAGGTATCACGGATCGCGCGGCGGTACCGAGCGAAGCGGCGAAACCGCTGGTGGCGGCGGTCAGCAGAATCAAGATGGTAGAAACGAAGGTACGATTGCGGTTTTTCAACATCGTCACCTATTTTAACCCCGCTCGACAGCAAATGATGCGCCCTGCCTGAGTAGGGGATGCTATATCCCCGTTACTTAAGGGCGTCATCCAGCGAGTCTAGGGCCTTCACCTTGCAAGCGGGCAACCTTAGAACGTACTACAGCGACGAAACCGGCGTCCTTTATGGACGCCAGGTTGATTTCCACGTTCGACAGGGCTCCCTGGATCGCGGCTTGGGCCATGGCGGTCGCGACCGTAAGGTCAGAAGCCATGTTGGGATTGGTGATAGGCCGCAATGACGCTACGATTTCTCCTACCTCTCGAGCTTTCTCGGCGGTCTCCATGGGAACTCGGGTGGCACCCTTCATGGCCGATTCAATGAGCGCGTCGCCGGGGGGTGCGGTCTTAGCCTGCTTGTAGGCCGCCATCACTTGGTTGTAGCTGGCGGCGTCAGCGTCAATCGCGGCCTTGAGCTCTTCGCGAAGCTCGGCCAGTCGGGACAGGGCCGCGCTTAACTGGGCTTCGTGCTCGAAATATGCCTTTTTGCCTCGCGACATACCTGCCACCATGCTGCCCAGGGCCGCAGCCATGGCTCCGACGGCGGCAGAAGCGCTTCCACCACCCGGCGTGGCAGTCGGGGCCGCCAATTGTTCGATGAACGGTTCGGCTCCGGCGCGCAGCCCACCAACCGCCATCTTGCCCCCCATCACACCGGCCAGCCGATTCTCAAGGATCAGGGACGAATCAAAGTTCTCGACTTGTAGGAACCACTCCGCGGCGTCTTCCAGCGCCCGTTTTGGAATTAGCCCGACGATCTCGCTGCTCGCCAGCGGTACGCCGTAGCGTTCCGCTTCCCTCTTCACGAACTCGTAGACCCGGGCAACCGGCGTCTGCTCGAAATCGGTCAGATTCATCGAGACCTGGGCTAGGCCCCGAACTTCAAACCCCGCGGCCTTCACGTAGCGCAGTCCGCCTGAAGAAAAGCGAATAGCCTTGGCGATTTTCTTGGCTACGTCAACATTCTGGGTGTGCAGAAAAACGTTGTAGGCGATCAGCGCTTTGCGGGCGCCCACCACGGTGGCTCCGGCCGTAGCATGCAGACGGGCCTCGCCGAAATCAGGCCGCCGAGCCGGGTTGGTCTGCACCTCTTCCCGCAGGCCTTCAAATTGCCCTCGGCGAATATTCTCAAGATTCTGACGGTCAGGATGGGTCGCGGCCGATTCGTAGAGAAACACCGGAACCTGATACCGCTTCCAGATCTCCTGGCCCACCCGGCGGGCCAACGCCACGCAGTCCTCGATGGTGACGCCCTCGATGGGGATGAACGGCACCACGTCGGCCGCGCCCATGCGTGGGTGCGCGCCCTGATGCTTGTTGAGGTCGATGAGCTCGGCGGCTTTGCCCACACCGCGGATTGCAGCTTCAGCCACGGCCTCGGCGTCGCCCACCAAGGTGAT
>DATDGP010000377.1:0-9937 GCA_036522035.1 Terriglobales bacterium | reverse complement strand
GTAATCTCTGGCGAATTGTATCTCAAGCGGCCTGGTTTGACCGAACTGACGTGGCTGCCTTCACCGAACATTAATAGTTGTTGCCGAGCAGACACGACAATCGGCCAAGTTGATGGAGGTGACAAAGTCTCGGTCTCGTCCGCCAAAAACGCTCGTGCAGGTTCACTTTCGGTTCGACCAAATCCCAGGGGCCGCCGGAGAGCCCGTTCAGGCGCGGACGGGTTACTTGAAGTCATTGATGAAAGACAGGCATAAGGTGTTTCATCACCGAAAAACAGGTGCACCGCAATGCCGGTCCAGCCCAATGAATATAATCTGGCCAATGAACTTTTCCGACCTGTTGACAGGTAGTGGGGTCTGGTCGAGCGGCGGCGATCCCCAGATTCTTGGCCTTGATTACGATTCGCGCCGAGTGCGGCCGGGCTGGTTGTTCGTGGCCATGCGCGGCGAGACCACGGACGGCAATCGCTACGTCGACGCTGCGATCGCTCAAGGTGCGGTGGCCGTGGTGACGGATTCTGCCGCGGAGCCGCGGCGCGATGGCATTCCGTGGACCGTTGTCCCGCACGGGCGGCGGGCGCTTGCGTACCTCAGCGCTAACTTCTACGGACGGCCAGCGACGCACTTGAAACTCATCGGTATCACCGGCACCAACGGCAAAACCACCACCAGTTTTCTTTGTGAATCGATTTTGCGCTACTCGGGAAACAAAACCGCACTCATCGGGACCATCGAGTACCGGTTGCCGGGAGCGGTACGGGCGGCACCTCACACCACTCCTGAATCACTCGAACTCAATCAGCTCTTCGCCCAATCGGTGGCCGCCGGCGCAACGCATGCAGTGATGGAGGTCTCTTCGCATGCGCTAGCTCAGGAGAGGGTCTGGGGCCTACGCTTCGAAGCGGCTGTCTTCACCAACTTGACTCGAGATCATCTCGACTATCACCGAGACATGGAAGCTTACTTCGAAGCCAAGAGCCTGCTCTTTCAGGGTAACGGCGCAGCCGTGCCGCGTGCGGCAGCCGTCAATATGGACGATGAATACGGCCGGATCCTGGAGCACACCCGCGCAAGTGACAGCGAGCAGGTCATTCGCTATGGCATCGAGAACGGCGACCTTCGCGCCCGGAACATCGATCTCCGGCCTGATGGCAGCTCCTTTGACTTGGTCACTGCCGAGGGGAGGGTTCGAATAGGCACGGCGTTAATCGGAAACATCAACGTCTACAATATCCTTGCAGCCGCTGCCGCGACTCTCGCCTGCGGCTGTTCTCTCGAGCAGATTTCCGGCGCCATTCGCGAATTCAAACAGGTACCCGGCCGGTTTGAGAAGGTGAATCGAAGCCAGCCCTTCACGGTGATCGTGGACTACGCGCACACCGACGATGCGCTGCGCAACCTGACCTCGATTGCCCGTGACTTTGTGCGTCGTGGGTCGAGCGGAGCTCACGTGATCACCGTCTTCGGCTGCGGCGGTGATCGGGATCGCACCAAGCGTCCGCTGATGGGAGAAGCAGCCGGCCGGGGCAGTGACTTCGTGGTCCTGACCTCGGACAACCCCCGGAGCGAAGATCCCGACAAGATCATCGCCGATGCGCTCCCCGGACTGGTTAAGAGCGGCGTTCGCCACAGGGTGGAACAGGACCGCAAACAGGCGATCCGTATGGCGCTCAAAGAGGCGGCGCCCGGAGATATCGTATTGATCGCCGGCAAGGGACATGAGAAGGTACAGATCACGCGCGATGGTACATTCCCCTTCGATGATGTTCAGGTGGCGCAAAAAGAACTAGAACTGTTGGGATACATGGCGAGAGACAAGCGATGAAGCTGCCTTTATGGCGTGTAGGCGAATTTCTAGGAGCCAATGGCGAGTTCGACCAGGACCTCGTGGCCATGGGATATTCCATCGACTCGCGAACGGTGAAGCCGGGCGATCTATTCATCGCGCTTGAGGGGGAACGCTTTGACGGTCACGACTACGTGGCCGCGGCGCTTGAGAAAGGCGCAATCGCCGCGGTCGGGCAGCACGGACGAGCTCTCGACGCCGATCCGAGGCGGCTGCTCTATGTGGAGGATACGCTCAAAGCCTTGCAGTCGCTGGGCGCAGCCGCGCGCCGTCTGTGGGGCAAGCCGCTGCTCGCGGTTACCGGATCAGCCGGCAAGACCACAACCAAAGAAATGCTGGCGCACATGCTGTCCACGAACTTCCGCGTCATGAAAAGCACTGGCAATCTGAACAACCACATTGGGCTACCTCTGCAATTGCTCAAACTCGAACCCGAGCACGACCTGGCCGTGGTAGAGATGGGCATGAATCATGCTGGCGAAATTCGCGCGCTGGCGGCGCTGGCCCACCACGATGTGGCGGTGGTGACCTGCGTCGCTCCGGTCCACCTGGAGTTTTTTGGGTCGGTGGCCGAGATCGCCCGCGCCAAATACGAGCTGATTGACACTCTGCATCCGGGCGGCGTGGCTGTCCTCAATGCTGACGACGAATACGTCAGCCAGTTTGGGCGCGACTTCAAGGGCAAGGTGGTGACGTTCGGCATCCGTAAAACAGCCGACGTAGCCGCGCATAACGTTAAGTTGCGCGGCGTTGCCGGATCGACTTTCGACCTGGTGGCCGGGAGCGTTCGTGAGCCAGTGAAGCTGCCGCTGGTCGGTGAACACAGCATCTATAACGCACTGGCGGCTGCCGCTGCAGCCATGGAGCGCGGTGTCTTGCCTTCGCAGGCCGTGGCTGCCCTGGCGACGCTTCGGCCTAGCGATAAGCGAGGTCAAGTTCTGGAACTCGGCGGCGCTACCATCATTAATGACGCCTACAACTCCAACCCCAGAGCGCTTCAAACCATGATCGACACGCTGGCCAGCGTGAAAGCGAAGCGTCGCATCCTGATCGCTGGAGAAATGCTGGAGCTGGGAGCCACCGCAGATGCTCTGCACCGCGAATCCGGACGCCACGCCGCGAAAAAGAAGATCGATCTGGTGGTCGGTGTAGGAGGACTAGCTCAGGCTCTGGCGGAAAGCGCATGCGGCGCCGGCGTCCCGTCGCTATTCCTGGAAACGCCGGAGGAGGCAGGCGAATGGCTGGCCAAAGAACTCCGTCCCGGCGACGCCGTCTTGCTGAAAGCTTCCCGCGGCGTCAAATTGGAGCGAGCTCTCGAGGTGTTGCGACAAAAGGTACCTGAAGACAGTAATTAGCACTTAGTGTTTAGTATTTAGCATGAAACCCCGGCATCTGCGAGGGGACGAATGCAGGCATTATTGCGATTTTAGGGTTGAGAACAAGGCGCAGAGGTTAGACTGATCGACGATTCAAAACGTACTGCATGTTTCGGCGGCGTCCACAAACAAAGGCTTGAGAGCGAGCGGCAAAGCTAACTATTGATTACTAAGTATTAAACACTACCTCGGAGGCTTTTTGCTTTATTGGCTTCTTTATCAACGTCTGTTCGCTCACTTTCCTCCTTTTCGTATTTTTCGTTATGTGACTTTCCGCACGGCATTTGCCAGTTTGACGGCCCTGTTCATGGGGCTGATCATCGGGCCGGCCATCATCCGTCAATTGCGCGAATTTCAGATCGGCCAGTACATCCGCGAAGAGGGTCCGGCTGCGCACCACAAGAAAGCCGGTACGCCGACGATGGGTGGGGTCCTGATCACCATCGCGATCGTGGTGCCGACGCTGCTGTGGGCAGACCTCTCGAGTCCGTATATATGGCTGGGCATCTTCTCGACCCTGGCTTTCGGGGCCATCGGTTTTGCCGACGACTACCTAAAAGTGGTCCACCGGCGCAACTTGGGCTTACGAGGGAAGACCAAACTGTTGTTGCAGTTCCTGGCCGCGGGCGTGGTGGGGGTGGTGCTCGTGGGCTTGACTGCGACACGACAATACTCCACGCACCTGATGGTACCCTTCTTTAAACAGTTTCGTCCGGACCTGGCCATTGATGCGTTGCGGCACAATCCGCATCTCTGGTTTCTGGCGTTCACGCCTTTTGTGTTGTTCGTAATGCTGGTGCTGGTGGGCTCGAGCAACGCCGTAAACCTGACCGACGGACTCGACGGCCTGGCGATCGGCTGCACGGTCATCGCCGCCGGCGCACTGACGGTGCTCACCTACGTAAGCGGTCACGCCAAGCTTGCCGAATATCTCGCCCTTCAGGAAATGCCTGCGGTTGCCGAGGTGACGATTTTTTGCGGCGCCATGGTAGGAGCCAGCCTGGGCTTCCTCTGGTATAACGCGCATCCTGCGGAGATCTTCATGGGCGATGTCGGCTCGCTCGCGCTCGGCGGCGCGATCGGGACCGTGGCCGTGATCATCAAGCAAGAACTGTTGCTGCCGTTCATCGGCGGAATCTTCGTGATCGAAGCGCTTTCGGTGATCCTACAGGTCGGCTCCTACAAGTTGCGCAAGAAACGCATTTTTCGCATGGCTCCGCTCCACCATCACTTTGAGCTGGTGGGATGGTCGGAGTCCAAGATCATTATTCGCTTCTGGATTCTGGCCCTGATCTTCGCCTTGTTTGCCCTTACAACACTGAAGTTGCGCTAAACCAAGCCGGATTCGTGGCACAATGGAAACGACTATGGAGCTGAAGGACAAGCGGACGCTGGTGGTGGGGCTGGGCCGTTCCGGAGTGGCGTCGGCATTTTTTCTTCAGGACCGCGGCGCCAAGGTTACAGTCTCGGATTCCAAGAGCGAGGCGCAGCTGCAGAATGAGATCGCCTCGCTGCTCGATCGCGGCATCTCGATTGAAACCGGCCATCACGGTGAGCGCACTTTCCGCGACCAGGATCTTATTGTCGTCAGCCCCGGCGTTCCTTCCGACCAGCCGCAACTCGAGCGTGCGCGAAGCTTGGGGATCCCGGTGATCGGCGAAGTAGAGCTGGCGTTTCGGTTTCTGCCAGGACGCGTGATCGCCATCACCGGTTCCAACGGCAAGACCACCACCACCACGCTGGTCGGTGAGATTCTGGCCAAGAGTGAGAAGAAGACCTTCGTAGGTGGCAACATCGGTACACCAGTGATCTCGCTGGTCGAACAATCGACACCGGAGAGCCTGGTCGTGTTGGAGATTTCAAGCTTTCAGCTGGAGACCATCCAGCAGTTCCGGCCGTGGATCGCGGCTATTTTGAATATCACTCCCGACCACCTGGATCGCCACCGGACCTTTCAGGCGTACGTCGACGCCAAAGCCCGCATTTTCGAAAACCAGCAGGCGAGCGATTTCGCCGTGCTCAATGCTGACGACCCAACGTGTGTCACGCTAAAAGACCGGACTAAAGCTTCCGTTTGCTGGTTCAGTCGTAAGCGAGAAGTGGAGAGCGGCGCGTACTTGCGCGGCGACCAGATCGTCTTTCGCGCCAACAACGGGGATGAGACTGTCCTTAGCCGCAGCGACATACACCTCAAAGGGGCGCACAACCTCGAGAATGTGCTGGCCGCAGTTACCATGGGTATGCTGGCTGGTTGCCGGCCCGCGCACGTACGTCGAGCGGTCTCAGAGTTTCGCGCCGTGGAGCACAGGCTGGAGCTGGTGGCCACGGTAAACGGGGTTGCGTTTTTCAATGATTCCAAAGCCACCAACGTTGACGCCACCATGAAGGCGCTGGAGTCGTTTCCGGGAAAGATCCATCTGATCCTCGGCGGCAAAGACAAAGGCAGCGACTACTCCGTGCTGAATCCCCTGCTGCGCGAGCGGGCCAAACGCACTTACCTGATCGGCGCGGCGGCGGAGAAGATCGGGGCGCAGATTCAGGGCGCGACGCCTCTGATACGCTCGGGCACCCTGGATCGCGCCGTGCGCCAGGCTGCTGACGCCGCAGCCCCCGGCGATGTGGTGCTGCTGGCGCCGGCCTGTGCCAGCTTCGATCAGTTTGAAAATTACGAACACCGTGGTCGAGTGTTCAAAGAGCTCGTCATGTCGCTGGTACCAGTGACATCAGGAGAACGAGCGTAGTGGCCAAACGAGTCGGTATTGATAAATGGCTCTTCGCTGCCGTTCTACTCCTGGTGCTGACCGGCGTAGTGATGGTGTTTAGCGCGTCGGCAGTCATGGCGGGAGAACGCTATGGCTCTCCGTATCATTTCTTGTGGCGGCAACTGGCATGGGCAGTCGCGGGACTGGGGGCCATGGCGGTGACGATGAAGGTCGATTACCGCCGCTGGAAGCATCCTGCAATCGTCTTCGGCGCACTGGGGGTCACGGTCCTGCTGCTAGCAGCCGTTTTCTTCTTTGACCGCGCTCATCACACGCATCGCTGGATCCGGATGGCGGGTATTTCATTGCAGCCTTCCGAGTTGGCCAAGCCTGCATTGATCCTGTTCCTGGCATTCTACTTGGAGCAGCGGCTCAAGTCGATCGACGACTGGCGTCACACGCTCGTGCCCGTCGCGCTGCCGGCGGCGCTGATCGCGACCCTAATCGTCCTCGAGCCCGACTTGGGGACAGCCTTGGTGTGCCTGGGCATCACCGCAGCAGTTCTTTATGTGGCTGGAACGCGGCTCCGATATTTTGCCTACGGCCTAGTTCCCATCGTGCCGGCGGTTTGTTACCTGCTGATCTTCGTTCCTTGGCGGCTGGCGAGGATCAAGACTTTCTTGAATCCGGGCAGCGATCCCCAGGGCATTGGCTTTCACGTGAATCAGTCCTTGATCGCGGTGGGCACCGGCGGTGTGACCGGACTGGGACTGATGGAAGGGAAGCAGAAGCTGTTTTACCTGCCCGAACCGCATACCGATTTCATTTTTGCAGTGACGGCTGAGGAGCTTGGACTATTGGGCGCCATCGTGGTAGCGGTGTTGTTCGTGGTATTTGCCTGGCGCGGCGTCCGCGCCGCACTGCGCTCGCGCGACACCTTTGGGCGTCTGCTGGCCACCGGTATTACCACCATGATCGTGCTTCAGGCTTTCTTCAACATCAGCGTGGTTTTGGCGCTGCTTCCCGCCAAGGGCATTCCTCTGCCGTTCGTCTCCTACGGCGGGACCTCGCTGCTGGTGATGTTGGCCAGCGCTGGAGTGCTGCTCAATATTGCTCAGCATGCGGAATAGACGGCTCCCCTGCTTCGATAGAAGTCTTTCTCGGCCTCGAATCTCCTTGACGGCGAGAACAGGACTTGAGTACAACACTGTGATCCTATGATCTCCAGCCCTTCTTTCAATCTCACCGTGGTCTGGGCAAAGTGTCTTTGCAGGAGAAAGCGTATGGCGGAGTGGATCGGCTGCGCCTGTTTGGCGCTCGTGATCGCATCCTATGCGCCGGCACAGTCTCCTCAGCCTTCTTCGGCGCCAAGCCCCAGTCTGTCCGCGAAAACCCCAGCCAAGACCCTGTCTCCGCTTGAGGCGCTCTTGGAGGCAAACGTCAAGTCCGAATGGGATGCATTCAAGAACAAGGACAGGGCGGCTTACAGCAATCTCCTGGCTGAGGATTTCGCCGCTGTGGAAGATGACAACCAGGGGATGCGCACGAAAAGCGCCGTGACCGCCGAAGTGGATCACTCGGTGATCGACAAGTATTTTCTGTTCGCCCTCCATGTGGTGCCGCTCGCCTCCAACGCCGCGTTGGTTACCTATGAGTTAACTATGCTGTTCCCTCCGAAAGCCGCGGTACGCTTCAAGCGCGTCTTGGTGAGCGAACTTTGGCTTAAACGTGATGGGCAATGGAAGATGCGTTACTACCAGGAAACGCATGTGCGTTAGGAAGCACAAGCCTGCCATTGCTCTCGCTTTAGAGCTTGCTCAGCACTAGCTTTTCGATGGCCTTGACATGGCGCCGCATGGCTCGATCCGCAGCCAGCGGGTCGCGGCGCCGGATCGCAGCGAGAATGCGCCGGTGGCCGGCGAACGATTTTCGTGCGCGACCTTCGGTCTGCAACGAGCGTTCTCGCGTTCCACGCAGCAGATCCATCAACACGTCCAGCACCTTCAACACCACGCGATTGCCGGAAGCCAAAGCGATGCGGTAGTGAAATTCCGAGTCTTCTTCGATGGC
Source organism: Terriglobales bacterium (assembly GCA_036522035.1). Classification (GTDB taxonomy): domain Bacteria; phylum Acidobacteriota; class Terriglobia; order Terriglobales; family Acidobacteriaceae; genus Angelobacter. The sequence goes on along the minus strand of DATDGP010000377.1, from coordinate 1,943 downwards.
GAGCTTTCCCGCGCGAATCTTTTTATCTTGCCGCATGAGAATCTGTTCCATGTAGTCGATGTCTCGGCGAGAGGCATGTCGGGCCGCGCGCGCTGCCAGGGACGGTTCGAGCATCTTACGGAAATCCAGCAGGTCACCGACCAGCGCTATTTTGCTGGTAACGACGTTCGCCAGCGGGACCACCAGTTCATCGACAGAAAGTTCGCGGACCCGGGTTCCCGCGCCGGGACGGGATTCGACCAGTCCCATCACCTCCAAGCGCACCAGAGCGTCCCTGAGGGAGCCGCGGCTGACCCCCAGGATTTCCGCGAGCTCGCGCTCTCCGGGAAGTCTGTCCCCGGGTTTCAGTCCGGTGAGAATCAGACGCTCAACTTGCTTGGACACTTGCTTGTACAGGCGGTCTCTCCGCACCACCTCCAACGCCGACTTGGTCGCAGCTTCCACCTGGACGCGCCCTCGAGTTTCGGGATGCGGCGGACCCATCCGCCGTACAAGTCAAAATTGAGAGCGCAAGTCTAATCTTCCTAGGGTGAGGGTTCAAGAGTCACAAGCCGCCGCAGTTGCTCTCCCCTCGATCGCCACTCTATTCGCTCGTGACCCGGCTTCGCTGTTGTCAAGCGTTTTCGCGGATGGCTTCCTGTACTCTTTACCTTTTCTCGTATTGACCCGCAGTAGAACGTGCTAGCTCCGTTCTCTCGATCCGGTTCTGCCAACGGACAGGACAGTCGTAGTTCCACCGACATTAGGAGACGGACAACTAGGCGAGTCGATGGTGTCCTGATTCGCGTACGGGGCACTCATAAAAAAAATTCTATTGACACGATCTTTTTCCCCGTGATATACACGCGCCCCTAAGCATTTAAGAAAAGGTCTGCTTTTTGTACCAGACCGGACTGGTCGCGGTACTTGACGAAGAACGAGGTCGATCTTCGCCAAGGGTGCCTGGCTTGTGGCTCGTCGAGCAGTTTGAGCAGGCACGGTTTTCAAATTATCGCTGGAGAGGAAAACTATGAGCGTGCCAAGAATGTGCTTCCTGCTCGTGCTGTGTTTCTTTGTGCCCGGGCTGTTTGCCGCGGCGCAAAGCACTGACGCTGTCCCGATCGCCGACACAAGCTCCGGAGGCGCGGGTGCAAGCACTGGAATCTCGACTTCAAATTCCGGAGGCGCCACCAAGGAAGAAGTCGAACAGTTGCGCAGGAAACTGGCGGCACAGGAAGAGACGATTCAGCAGCTCAAGGCCGCGGTACAACAGTTGACCGATGCCAAGGTGCAGTCGGCTTCGACCGACGGCGCGGCCAGGCTACAAGAGGTATCGATCACGGCAAAGCCGGCGGAGACGGCGAAAGTAGCCGAGGAGCCTGAACCTGCGCCCGCGATGCTTAGGCTGCCGGACGAGCTCATCGATCCTGACGAGCCTCTCGATATGCAGCAGCAGAATCTCACGCCAGCGAAAAAAGATGCAGCTTCAGGTCCGACGGCGGGATGGACCGGCGAGCATTTCTTCCTGCGCAGCCCCGACGGTCAATTCACTCTCTTGCCCTTGGGATATCTGAACGCGAACTATACCAGTTATGCCGGTGATGGCGCCCCTCCCAACACTTTCGCTGTGCGCCGGGCCCGTTTTGGGTTCCTCGGCACCTACGGGGCCAATGTCGACTATGCGTTCCTGTTCGATGCGGCTAACACCAGCTCGAGCGGCATTGCGGTGCGTGACATGTATGTGAACTTTAAACCCGTGCCCCAGTTCCAGATTCAGGCCGGACAGTTCAAAGAGCCCTTCTCGCAGGAAGTCGGAACTGGGATCACCAACGTGGAGTCACCGCGTTGGATGGGTACTTCCCGATGAGGAGCGCCAGATGCGTCCCGTCAGGCGAGAGGCGTGCGAAGAACGCGTGTTCAGGGACCAACGGCTGTCGGTCGGTGCCGTCCACTCGCGCGATCAT
>DATDGP010000376.1:0-9965 GCA_036522035.1 Terriglobales bacterium | reverse complement strand
CGGCCAAGATCGCCATGGCGAAACCCGATTACGCCACCGCGATCCTCCGGTTACGCCAGGCGGTCGCGATCCAGGACACGCTGAAATATGATGAGCCAGCCGACTGGTTCTTCCCTGTCCGCGAAGCGCTAGGCGCGGCGCTGCTGCTGAGTGGAAACGCCGCTGAAGCCGAGAGAACTTTCCGGGAGGATCTTGGCCGCAATCCTCGCAACCCGCGATCGCTTTTTGGCCTGCGCGAAGCCCTCAAAGCCCAAAATCGGACTTATGATGCGCAGTTCGTCGACAAGCAATTCCAGGCAGCCTGGAAAAACCCAAACATCAACCTGAAAGTAGAAGACCTGACGTAAGCCGACCCGGGTTGGCCGAACTTCGAAGGTCAAAACTATCCGCCGACCGTCAGGCTAGGGGTGACGCGTCCTTTCCGCCCCGCCAAACGGCCAAAAGTGCTCTGTAATATTTTGTTAAGCCCCCTCCCTTCAATAACATGCAGTCGCGACTTCTATTCCAGGAATATGTCTAATGTAGTAGAGGTGAATGGAATCATGAAACTGTCATGGATGAACATAGCGATGGGCTTCTTCCTGGCAGGAGTTTTGACGGCGCCCACATGGGCGACCGAAACTGCGGTGCCAGGAACTGTGAATTACGTGGAGGGCCAAGTCACCATCGGCGAGCAAACGCTTGATACGCACGCCGTGGGCACGGCTTTGCGGCCCGACGAATCGCTCACAACCAACGCCGGTAAGGCGGAAATCCTGCTCACGCCGGGAGTTTTTTTGCGAGTCAACGACCAGAGCTCCGTCAAGTTGGTTGCCGGCGGCTTAACCAATACCGAAGTCGCGGTCGATCAGGGCCAGGCGATGGTGGAAGTAACAGAGATCCACCCGGAAAACAATCTCCGCATCATCGAAGATGGGGTAAGTACCCAGCTTCGGAAAACCGGCCTTTATGGTTTTGATGCCGCGACGAATCAGGTTCGCGTTTTTAGCGGAGAGGCGGCTGTGTTCGAGGGCGACCGCGAGGTCACGGTCAAAGGCGACCACCAGGTGGATTTCAACGTCCAAGGCAAGCTCAAGGCCGAGAAATTCGACAAGCAGCAGTACCAGGAAAGCGATCTCTACCGGTGGAGCAGTTTGCGCTCTTCTTATCTAGCGGAAGCTAACGTGGATGCCGCGCGGGTCTATCTGGCCAACGGTTGGTATGGGCCGGGCTGGGTTGGGGCCGGCTGGTATTGGGACCCATGGTTTGGGGCGTACACCTTTATCCCGGGCAATGGGATTTTCTATAGTCCATTCGGCTTCGGGTTCTTCTCGCCGCTGGTGGTCGTTCGCTCGCCGCTGTTCTTTGGCCGGCCATTCGTTCATCAGTTCGGTCCGGCTTTTCACCCCAACGCGGTTTTCTTGAAGCCGGGAATAGGTGGCGGATTTCGTTCTGCACCCGCGATGAGCGGTCACGGAATGGTAGCTCACAGTGGTGGCTTCGGTGGAAGTGTCCACGGCGGAGGAGGCGGTCACGCCATGGGGCGGCGTTGATACAGCCATGAATCGAGGAAGAGGTGTGGCAACGGGGCGCAGCGATGCGCTCCGTTTTCATGGCGACCAGGGTTACGATCCTCAGCTCTAGTTGGGGCTCTCGCCACCGCACCCGTGCATGCTCTGGTCGGTTGGAATAAACTGTCAAAACCGACTTATGGTCTTTGTTCTCGACAATTACGACTCTTTCACCTACAACCTCGTCCAGTATCTAGGCGAACTGGGACAACAGGTAGAAGTCCGTCGCAACGATCTGACCACTCCAGCAGAGATTGAAAGCCTCCATCCTCATCACATCCTGATCTCCCCTGGGCCTTGCACGCCCGAGGATGCTGGCATCAGCATGGAACTCATCCGGCATTTTGCAGGCAAGACCCCTCTGCTTGGAGTCTGTCTGGGACACCAGGCGATCGGTCGAGTGTTTGGCGGCAAGGTCGTTCGCGCCGCGAACGTGATGCACGGCAAAGTCAGCCGCATCGAGCACGATGGGCGAACCATCTTCCTCGATATGCCGTCACCACTGACCGCCACACGCTATCATTCCTTGATCGTAAGCGAGGAACGACTGCCCTCCGAGCTTGAAGTCAGTGCGGAAACCCGCGATCCTGACGGCACACGCGTCATCATGGGCCTCAGGCACAAGAGCCTTCCCATCGAGGGCGTTCAGTTTCACCCTGAGAGCGTGCTGACCGAATCCGGGCGCCAATTACTAAAAAATTTTCTCGCTCTCTGAGAACCGGCTCGGGAACGGGTTTTGCTCACCCGTATTCCCCGTGGATCTCGATCCGCCCGCTGCTCTTTAGACGTCTGTCGCCCGGGCCGGGGGAGGACCGATTTGCTAGAATCAAAAGTTCAACCTACCCATGCCGCTTCGTCTCTTTAACACGCTCTCCGGCAAGATTGAGGAATTTTCACCCGCGTCGGACAATATCGTGCGCATGTACACGTGCGGTCCTACTGTCTATGACTACGGACACATCGGCAATTTCCGCACCTTCGTAGCCGTGGACATCCTGCGGCGATTTCTGCGACAAAGCGGATATCAGCTCGACCACGTCATGAACATTACCGATGTCGACGACAAGATCATCCGCAACGCGTCGCGCGACGGGGTAACAGTCGAAGACTACACCCGCCAATTCGAGCAAGCATTCTTCGAGGACATGAAGACCTTGAGCTTGGAACAACCCGAGCGCGTGGTCCGCGCCACCGAGCACATTCAAGAGATGGCGGTCTACATCCAGAAGCTGGAACAGAAGGGCTTCGCCTACCGCGCCGAGGACGGATCGTATTACTTCCGCATCGCCAACTTCCCCGAGTACGGTAAGCTCTCGAAGAAGGATTTCGCGGGAATGGAAGTGGGCGCCCGTGTGGATGTCGACGAATACGAGAAGGATAACGCCCGTGATTTCGCCTTATGGAAGGCGCGCAAGGAAGGTGAGGCGTATTGGGACAGCCCCGTCGGTCCGGGCCGTCCCGGCTGGCACATCGAGTGCTCCGTGATGTCGATGAAATACCTGGGACCCAGCTTCGATCTGCACGCCGGCGGTGAAGACCTGATCTTCCCTCACCATGAAAATGAGATTGCCCAATCCGAAGCGCTCACGGGCCAGATCTTCGTGCGCTTCTGGATGCACGTGCGCTTCCTCTTGGTCGAGGGTAAGAAGATGTCCAAGAGCCTGGGCAACTTCTTCACCCTGCGCGACCTGCTCCTCAAAGGCTACAAACCTTCTTCCATCCGCTATCTGCTCAGCTCGGTTCCCTACACCAAACAGTTGAACTTTACCTTTGCGGGGCTGAAGCAAGCGACGGAATCGGTCCGCCGACTGCGCGATTTCAGGTGGCGCATCGAGCTGGCCAAGACTCCTCAAGGCAGGAATGAGAAGATTCAGGTGCTGGCGTCCAAGGCCAAACGGGAGATGCGCGACGCTCTCGATGATGATCTCAATACCGCCAACGCCATGGGCGCGATGTTTGAAATGGTGCGCGAAGTCAATACTCTAGACGACCAGGGCGAGCTGCGTGAGGATGATAAAGCCCCGCTTCTCGAAGCCCTCAATCAGTTCGACGAAATCTTCGATGTGCTCAAAGATGACGATTCGGAGAAGATGGACCGCGCTATGGAATGGGCCAAAGCCCATGGCAAGCTGAGCCGAGACGAGGCTGCTCGTCTAGCAAACAGAAAGTCTGACGATGAAGTCAATTGCCTGATTGAGGAGCGGAACCGAGCCAAGAAAGCCCGCGACTTCGCCCGGGCTGACGCCATTCGCGGCGAACTCACCGAAGCCGGGATCATCGTGGAAGACACAAAAGACGGTACCCGCTGGAAGCGGGAATAAGGTCCTTCACGCTCTCGTTCAACTTAGCGTTTGCGGATAAATGCCGGCACATCCAGATCATCCGGCTCGATATCCGCTTTGATGGCTTCCGCCACCGCGGTCAAGCTGGGGTTCTCGCGCACCGGGGTTCCACGAAATGCTGGACCTGCGCCGTTGCCGCTGCCGTTGACCCGCGTGGTCATCGTGCCGGCCTGAGCCTGCTGGTAAGGGGCCAGCGTCCGCGATGACGAAATTGCCATCTGCGCTGCATTCACGCCGCGGTCTTTGCGCTGCGGGTGATCGTTCTTGAAACCGGTAGCGATCACCGTGATTTTCACCTCTTCTTTCATCTTCTCGTTTTGCACCGCGCCGAAGATGATGTTGGCGTCTTCGTGCGCCGCGCTCTGGATGATGGTAGAGGCTTCATTCACTTCGGCCAGCTTGAGCGACGCCGAGCCAGTGATGTTGATCAGGATGCCGCGGGCGCCATCGATGGCGCCGGCTTCAAGCAACGGCGAGGAAATGGCGGCCTGCGCCGCTTCTAGGGCGCGCTGTTCTCCGTGGGCCACCGCAGTTCCCATCACCGCGTAACCCATGCCCGCCATGATCGTCTTCACGTCGGCGAAGTCGCGGTTGATGATGCCGGGGATGGTGATGATGTCGGAGATTCCCTGCACCGCTTGACGCAGGATGTCGTCGGCGATGCGGAAGGATTCAAAAAACCCGGCGTTCTGCGCCACCGCCAGCAACTTCTCGTTGGGGATCACGATCATGGTGTCCACCGAATCCACCAGTTCGGCGAGTCCGCGCTCGGCCTGGCCCAGGCGACGGCGGCCTTCAAAGGCAAAAGGTTTGGTGACGACTGCGACGGTGAGCGCGCCCATCTCGCTGGCCAGAGAAGCAATGATCGGCGCAGCACCGGTGCCGGTGCCACCGCCAAGCCCGGCGGTGACGAAGACCATGTCCGCGCCCTCGAGGGCTTCGATGATCTTGTCCGCATCTTCAAGCGCACCGCGGCGGCCGACTTCCGGATTCGCGCCCGCGCCCAGGCCGTTGGTCAGCTTGGTGCCCAGCTGAATCTTGACCGGCGCATGCGACATCTGCAGCGCCTGCAGATCGGTGTTGGCCACCACAAATTCCACGCCTTCCAGCCCGGCGTGGATCATGCGGTTGACGGCGTTTCCGCCGCCGCCGCCGACGCCGATCACTTTGATCTTGGCGTTGGTGCGAGGCTCTTCGTTGAACTGGATGCGAATGTCGTTCTCAGGTTGCTGCTGCTTTTTCTTCTCATCACTCATCGGATCATGCTCCTGACTTCTTATTGCTTTCCGCACATCGGGGCACTATCACCTCTCAAGCTCCCAGCTTGGCGAAGAGCGCACGCAGCCGGTAGCCGAAGCCTTGAATATCGGTGACTTTAGCGGCGGTGGTGCGGTGCGCATACATGGCTAGCCCGAGGATCGTGGCGAACTCGGGCTCCGCCAGTTGTGCGGGCATTTTGGCAATCGGAACCGGCGATCCCAGACGCACCGGCTGCTTGATTACCTGCTCGCAAACCTGGACCAAACCGCTCAGGCGCGACCCGCCACCGGTCAGCACCACGCCGGCATGACAAAGATCGAGCACGCCGGCCTGCTCGAGATGGTCGCGCATCATCTCACACAGCTCAACCGCTCGCGGCTCCAGAATCTCGGCCAGGAAGCGGCGGGGCATGAGGCGCGACTGCCGATCACCGACGGCCGGAACTTCAATCTCATCAGCTTCGGGCACGCTCCCGCGGATGGTGTGCCCCAGAGTCTTTTTGATCTTCTCCGCTGCTACCAACGGTGTGCGCAACCCGACGGAGACGTCGTTCGTGAAATGGTCGCCGCCCACGGGAACCACCCCAGTGTGAGCCACCATGCCGTCCGAATAAACTATGAGGTCGGTCGACCCGGCGCCAACGTCGGCCAAACACACGCCGAGTTCTTTTTCGTCGGGACGAAGGACCGAATCGGCCGAGACCAGAGCTTCATAGACAACGTTGTCCACATGCAGCCCAGCACGGTTGGCGGCGGTTACGACATTTTGTGTCGCGCTCGATGCGGCCGTTACCAGATGAAGGTTGACTTCTACGCGACGGCCCATCATGCCCGCAGGATCACGTACTCCGCCCTGCTCGTCGAGAATGAATTCCTGGGGTAGCAGATGCAAGACCTCGCGGTCCGGGGGCAGATGAACGGAGCGGGCTTTCTCCACAGCCAGGCGAATGTCGTCACGGTCAACTTCGCGGGGGCGCGAACCGAGTGAAACCCCGCCGCGGCTGGTGAGACCCTTGACATGAGCGCCTCCCACCGCGATCACGGCATTGCCCACCGGTGAGGCCGCGATCTTCTCGGCTTCTTCCACCGCTTTCTGGATGCTTTGCACCGCCTTGTCCTGCTCAACGATGACACCCTTACGCGAGCCCCGGCTTTCCACCACGCCATGACCGCGATAACGTAAGCCCGCATCCCCGACCTCACAGATCAACGCCGCGGTTTTGGCACTGCCTACGTCCAGCACCGTAATCAGATTATTTCGACCCTTATCCATGATTCCTTAGTAGTACTTAGTCGTTAGTGTTTGGTAAAGCTAGTTCTGGCCTCTTGGCTCTTGGCTTTTGACCAGGAGCCTCTCGAGCTTCGCGTTCATCTCCGTTCACCGCACTCACCCGATCAGGCGTGATGATGCCGGTCTCGCCGATCCGATTTCTTCTGCGACCTTCGAGGCTGCTTGGCGAGGACCGTCTTGCGTTCACCCGATCCATGAATCTGCCGGTCAACCGATTTCTCGGTGTCCGGGTTGACCACGATTTGTCCCTCGTAGCGCAGGTCCACCGACTGAACTTTGGGAAACTGCTGCCGCCACTCCCCGATGTGCGCCGCATATAACTTGTATCGGTCGCGAAAGTCCGCATCGCCCAGGTGGAGCACCACCATTCCTCCGCTGTCGCTCACTGTGGCCTTCACATCGTTCGGATCGGAGAGATCCACTTCGCTCAGTTGTCGGGTGTAACCGCCAGCGTCCAGGTCGCTTATCAGGCGGTTGTAAATCTTCATGACTGCGGCGCGGGACGAGAGCGGCTCGGTCTCAGCAATTCCGTGAATCACCGGAAACGAATATCGGGTCTGGCGGTTGGCAGGCGCGCCCAGAACCACACCGCCAGCGTCGATGAGATTGATCTTGGCGCCCATTTCTACGAACGCCACGGGTGTGCGCTCGGCGATGTCGACGGCGATGTGGTTGGGAAGCAGCCGCATCACCGTGGCCGATTCCACCCACGGGATCTTCTCCAGTTGTGCCCGGCGCTCGTCCAAGGGTACGAAGAACACGTTACGGCCGATGTCGGCTCCGGCGATGTCCATCACTTGTACACGGGACGCGTTGCGGACGCCGGAGATCTCGATGTCGTCGCTCGAATCGATCAGGAAGCGGGCAGCGTGGGCACCATAGCCGTAGGCAACGGCGACTGCAGAACCCAGCAGGCCTGCGACCATGGAAAGCTTGACGGCAATCTTGACGCGGTTGGCCGTTTTCCTGGCTAGAGGACCACGCCGCACAGGAACACGTTTCTCGGTGCGCAGAAACTGTGCTTCTTCATCATCTTCAAGATCGATGGTCCGCGCGGAGATATCCTCGCGGGCAGCCGCCGAGGGGAGAAACTCGTCCTGTCCGTGCAAATCAATTCGCTCGCGCGTCATTGACGGGTCGTTTTGACGGAGTTGTGCGCCAGCACGCACCAATATACCCGGTTTTCACCCTATTTCACGAGAAATTTTAGGAAGATGGACGATTTCTTAGGGTGTTAGCCCCTAGGGGAGTCCCTTGGGCGGTCCTTGACAACTCAAACACCCGACGCTCGGCCGTCGAGGCGCTAACCTCAAATCGCTCAATGCACCGCGACCTTATTCACTACGCTGCGATAGTCGGCGTAGGGCGAGGCCAGTGCGAACACCCGGTTGAGTTGCGCCTGGGTCTGTACACTTCCGGTGAGCGTAAGGTTCACATCATCGACGCTGACCTCCACGTCCGTGCCGTTCAGACCCGGATCGCTATCGAGTGCGCTCTGGAGAGTGCTCTGGATTTGTGAGTTGGCTGGGGCTTTGTACTGGGAAGGCGCCGGGCGTTGTGCGGGCGAGGGAGGTGGCGGCGGTTGTTGCGAGGCATCTTCGGAACACGTCCCCGAAGTAGCGGCCATCAGCAATACCGCGCAGGCTCTGAGCGTTCCCTGGAGATCGCCCCTTTGCGAGTTGGCTGCGGCTTTGTCGAGAGAGTTCGCCTGGGCTTGTGGCGTGGGCTGCTGGGAGGCATCTGCGGAACACCTCACCGAGGTAGCGGCAAGCAGCAATGAGGCGCACGCCCGGAGCGCGCCCCTGAGATCGTTCGAGTGTTCTGAGCTGGCTGCGGTTTTCGCCTGTTGCGAGGCGTCCCGGGGCGGTGCGGCTGGCGGCGTCTGACCAAAATTCTGTGGCTGTTGGCCCCAAGCGAAAACAGCGCACAACAGAAATGAAGCGCATGCGGAGATGCGGAACATAGACTCTCCTTGAGCTCAACTGCTTGTGGTCGTTATGGAATGAGATCAATTCTCGGGCTCTAATGTTGGCCCGGGCGGATTCCGGGTCACTGCTCGTCCGAAGTTACGGCGCTTCACGCCGGCTGCTTCTTGGCTTTTTCCCTGGCCTTCAGCTGCTCGAGTACCTGTGGGCCGAGGTGGGAGACGTTGCCGGCGCCGAGGGTGAGCACCATGTCGCCGGGGGAGGCGACGCTGGCAATCTCGCGAGCCGCATCTTCGAATGACGGCACATGGCGCGCCGCCTTGCCTCCAGCTTTTTCGATCGCCGAGACCACCGTTTGGCCGGTAATCCCGGGGATCGGCAGTTCGCTCGCCGGATAGATATCGAGGACAAAGACGCTGTCAGCATCGGCGAAGGCCGCACCGAACTCTTCGAGCAGGTCGCGCGTGCGGGTGTAGCGATGCGGCTGGAAGGCCACGTGGATGCGATTGAAACCGCATTGACGGGCTGCAGCCAGCGTAGCGCGAATCTCCGTAGGATGGTGGCCGTAATCGTCGATGACGCTGACTTCGGCGGCTCGGCCGAGCAGTTGAAAACGGCGGTCCACGCCGCGGAATTCTTCCAGTCCTTCACGGATTCGTGCCGGATCAACATCCAGCCCCACCCCGACGGCGATGGCGGCCGTAGCGTTGAGCACGTTGTGGCTGCCCGGGACCTGAAGGCGGAAGTCGCCGAGCGATCGGCCACGATAGGTTACATGAAAGTACGAAGCGCGCTGATGGCCGATACGTTCAAACTGTCGATCGATGAAGATGCGGAAGTCAGAGTCCTCTTTCTGCCCGTAGGTGAGGGCGCGGCGGGCCAGGCCCGGCAGGAGCTTGCGCAGCCGTTCGTCATCGTTGCAGAAAACAACCATGCCGTAGAAGGGCACGCGGTCGGCAAAATCGAGGAAAGCCTGTTCCACGTCAGCCATGTCGCGGTAGCAATCCATGTGCTCGCGGTCGATATTGGTGACCACAGCCAGGATGGGAGAAAGCTTGAGGAACGAACGATCGCTCTCGTCGGCTTCGGCCACCAGATAGTGCGATTTCCCGAGACGCGCATTGGAGCCCATGGCGTCCACCCGTCCGCCGACCACGACCGTGGGATCCAGTCCGCCGGCAGCGAGCACTGCCGCAACCATGCTGGTGGTGGTGGTCTTGCCGTGCATGCCGGCGATGGCGATGCCGTACTTCAAGCGCATCAGTTCGGCCAGCATTTCCGCCCGCTGAATCACCGGGATATGGTGTTCGTGGGCTGTAGCAACCTCTGGATTGCTGCGGCTGATGGCCGAGCTGGCCACCACGACTTCCGCGCCGGTGATGTTCTCGGCGCGATGTCCCTCAAAAACGATGGCGCCCAGCTCGGATAAACGCTCGGTGACAGGAGAAAGTTTGAGATCCGAACCGGACACCTTGTAGCCGAGCGTCAGGAGCACTTCGGCAATGCCGCTCATGCCGATGCCGCCGATACCGACGAAGTGGATTCGTTGAATCTTTGCGAACATGATCTAAAAGAAATTGCCAGGATTACCAAATTGC
>DATDGP010000375.1:0-24718 GCA_036522035.1 Terriglobales bacterium | reverse complement strand
GAACGCTGGGGTTCCGGTAGAGATGCATCTGTATGCTCAGGGCGGGCATGCATTTGGACTGCGGCGTACGAAGTTCCCGATAACGGGATGGCCGCAATTGGTGGAGACATGGCTGGGGACGATCGGGATGCTTTCGCAATAGGTGCTCGGGAGGGCATACGACGAAGCGGGCCTCGAAGCCAGTTGCACAAACATGGACGAAAAAACGATTAGGTGATAAGAAAAGAGCGGGTTATCGCTGGGAAGAAGCGATTTGATTCCGAGGATTGGAAAGGCAAAGATCGCCGACAGGTTTACGTAGATGAGGGCCCAGGAGCCAAAGGCCAAGAGCCAACAGCCAAAATCGGCTTAGGCTATGTCTGTAGCAGAGCGGGAAGGGAGACACGGGTCATGGATTCACAAGATGCAGGCCGGCAGATGCTGCGGCACACGGTAGCCACGCTGGCCTATCGGGCGGGCAAAGCCACACGCGGAGCGCCGGTGAGTTTTGCCTCGTACAGCACCGGAGACAAAGGACGAACTCCAGCCGAGATCCTGGCCCACATGGGCGATCTCATGGATTGGGCGCTCTCGATCGCCAAGGGCAAGCAGCAGTGGCGTGACTTCAAACCACTGCCCTGGGCCGAAGCAGTGGAGCGCTTTCACAAGGCCTTGAAAGCGCTAGACGAGTATCTGGCTTCCGGCGACCCGCTAGGGGCACCCCCAGGGAAGATTTTTCAAGGCGCGGTCGCCGATGCGTTGACGCATACCGGGCAGATCAACATTCTGCGGCGGATGGCGGGGTGCCCGATTCGCGGCGAAAACTACTATCGGGCGAACATCGTGGTTGGTTCGGTTGGACAGGAACAGGCTGCGCCCGTGAGCGAGTTTGATTAAGATCACGTCGGATCGCCCCTGATCGCTAACCCCCGGTGATCGGGACCCGCAGAGAATGTTTCGCGGAAGGACGAGTTCAGAGCAAGAGAAACGGGCGAGCGAACGCAAGCTGGGTGGGAGGCTGATCCACAAGATGGAGGATAGTGAGAGAAATGAGGTGCGATGCGACGAGTCTTGTTCGCGGCATTCGTGGCCGCCTTGATGGTGCTAGCTCCCCGCCTCTTGGCCCCTAAACTTTGGGCGACGCTGCCTCAGGAATCGCAAGATTCAGAGGACGAGCGTATTCGCGCATTCGAATCTCACATCACAGTCAACCAAAACGGCAGTATGGATGTGACGGAGACCATCACCGTGAAATCGGCGGGAGTCAATATCCGTCGCGGAATTTATCGTGACTTCCCTACGCGCTATAAAGATCATCTGGGCAACAACTACTCGGTGACCTTAGACATCCTGGGTTTGGAGCGAGACGGCAGCACCGAGGCGTATCACACACAGGGCTTGAGCAACGGGGAGCGCATCTTCTTCGGAGGGTCAAGCTACGACCTGCCGCCGGGCGTGCACACCTACAAGTTCAGCTATCGGACCAGCCGCCAACTGGGCTTCTTTAAAGATCATGACCAGCTTTACTGGAACGTGACCGGACTAGGCTGGATGTTTCCCATCGACCTGGCTACGGCCACGGTGGTGCTGCCGACAGAGGTTCGCCATTTCGTCAAAGGGCTTGACGGTTTCACGGGATACGAGGGCGACAAAGGCAAGGCCTTCACTGTCGGACGCGATCCCCAAGGCAATCCCGTCTTTCGCTCCGAGAACCTGCTGCCGCACCAGGGGCTGAGTTTGTTGGTGACCTGGCCGAAGGGGTTGATGCGGCCTCCGAGCGCCGCGGAGAAGAGACAGCAGTTCATCGGCGACAACAAGGGTATCGTAGCGGGGGCGATCGGGCTTGCGCTGGTCTGGCTGTATTACGTCATGGTCTGGTTGATGGTGGGTCGCGACCCGAGGACAGGAACGATCGTTCCGCTGTACGAGCCTCAGGACAATCTCTCCGCTGCCGGCATGCGTTTCCTGGAGCGTATGGGCTTTGACGACAAGGTCTTTACCGCGGCGATCCTGGGGCTGACTGCCAAAGGCTATCTCACCATCGAACGCGACAGCCAAACATATCGATTGCTGCGCAAAAGTGGCTACGGAACGGTGGAACCGCAGCTTTCCGCGGATGAACAACTGCTCGCGCAGAAGCTGTTTGCAGAAGGCGACAAGTTGAGCCTCACAGAGCATAACTCTCTCTTGCGCGGAGCGCAGGACGCGCTCAAGAGCAACCTGCAGTCCACGATGGAGAAGAAATATTTCTTCACCAACGCTCGCTACCAGTGGCCAGGCGTGATCTTGACGGCCTTGGCGGTAGTGGTGATGGTGCTCCTGGCCGGCGGCTCCGGTCCCGGGATCTTCATGAGCATCTGGCTAACCGGTTGGAGCGTGGGAGTTACTGTCCTGATGGTGAGCGTGATCCATGCCTGGAAGGGCGTAGCCTCGGGCGCAGGGTCAGTGACACTTGCGATTTTCGCGACTTTATTTAGTGTGCCGTTTGTGGGCGGTGAGCTCTTCGGCCTCTTCCTTCTCCGATCCACAGTGGGATATGTGCCGATCTTCATTATTCTGGTGGGAGTGCTCACGAGCCTTCTCTTCCACTACCTGCTGAAAGCGCCCACACTGGCGGGTCGGGCTTTGATGGATCGCGTGGAGCGGTTCCGCATGTTCCTGAAGGCAGTGGACGGCGACCGCATCAACCGCACCTCGCCATTGGCCAAGACCCCGGAACTATTTGAACGCTATCTGCCCTATGCCTTGGCCTTGGGAGTGGAGCATGCCTGGGCGCAGCAGTTCTCGCAGGTTTTGGCCGCCGCGGCAGAGGCTTCGTCGCAAGGCAGCCGGGGATACTCGCCGTCGTGGTACTCGGGCGCCGGGGTTGCCGCGTTTTCGCCCGCGGATTTTACCTCGTCGTTCAGCGATTCGTTCTCGGGCGCGGTGTCGTCGGCATCAACGCCGTCGTCATCTTCGGGGTCGGGTGGCGGAGGATTCTCCGGAGGCGGCGGCGGTGGTGGAGGCGGCGGAGGATGGTAGAGATCGGGGCTTCGTCGGGTTTTACATGTGTGACCGCGTTCACAGACCACAATTGCGGTACTCCGGAGAGACTCGAGATCGTCAAGAGGTCACAATGGGAATCCGACTCGCCCTAGGTTGCAGTAGCACAGGACGAGCCTGCCCCGCATGAGAGCTATCAGTACGACACTGCCAACCAGACCAGTGTTCGTTACCGTAGGAGTGGTGAAGGAATATCAGTGTCCCGTCAACGGGACCGTGGGAACGCATATCACCGTGATGCTCGCCACCGCCTCATCGAAGACCATTTGGCTCCTGTCAAGTTCGTCAAAAGAGTACGACATCGTGATCATCAAGGGCGACCACGTCGAGATCCAGGGCGCCAAGATCACGTTCAAGGGCAACCCCACTGATCGCGAAGGCTGTGATCGTTGATCGCACCATCTTGCGTTTCGCGACAACGCCGGCGAGCCTCTCTGATAGGAATCGGTCGAGTCATTTGCCCGGGGCAGGGAAATAACTAATGAATCCGGCCCGCTTGCTCGAGATGAGTCGCCTGTCCGCCAGAATTCCTGCTTGATTCCAGCTTGCAGCGTCGGTAACTTTTCTTCATCCGGCACGTATCTATTCGCGGGTTCAGTCAGCCGATGATTGACTTCCACATGCTCTACCAGCGCTACGCACCCCAGGTTCATCGCTTCGCGCAATTCCTGTGCGGCGATGCGAGCCTTGCCGACGATATCACGTCGGAGACGTTTGTCCGTGTCTGGACTGCGCGCGGCGAGATCCGCGAGAACACGGTGAAAGCGTATCTCTTCACCATTGCCCGCAACATTTACCGGGATCACCTGCGCCGAAACCGACGTCTTCACGAGCTCCAAGAGTCGCTGCCGGACGCTTCGCCCGGACCGCAGATCCGGGCTGAACATAAGGCGGAGCTGGCCAACGTGTTGGCGGCGCTGCAGCGGCTGGCCGAAGTGGATCGGGCGGCTCTTCTGATGCGCGTGCAGGAGGAGATGTCGTACGAAGAAATCGCCCAGACCCTGAATCTGCCGGTTACCACGGTGAAGGTGAAGGTGCATCGCGCGCGATTGAAGCTGATGAAAGCAAGCGAGCTGTTTCAGGAGGTGTAGAGTGAAGCTAGAGCGGGACATCATCGTCGATTTGTTGCCGGCGTACCTCTCGGGCGAAGCCACCGCAGCCACACGCGCGGCGGTGGAGGGTTATTTCCGCGAAGACCCGATGTTCGAACGACAAGTGCGACAAGCCGGCTTCGCGCTCGAGAGCCTCAAAAGCCCGTCAGCGGCTCTGAGCCGTGAAGGGGAAAAGCTGGCGCTAGAGCGCGCACGCCAGGTCATGCAAACACGCGTTTCCTACTTCTGGGTGGCCGTCATCTTCAGCGCGCTGCTACCGGTCTTTCGCATCCACGAGGGCAAAGTCACCTGGCTGTTTTGGGAGACCTCGTCCATTCCAGGCACCATTTTCTCGGCGCTCGCGGCATTCTTCTGGTTTGCCTACTTCCGGCTCCGCGGCCGCACCGAGCCGATGCCGGAACACACCGTGTTCATCTGGCTTGCCAGCTTCTATACGCTGATGCTGGGACTATTTCGCATCCAAGATCACAGGATCGTCTGGCTGGCTTGGAGTCTTTCCCCAGTGATCGGAATCGTGTTCGCCGCGATCGCGGCCGTTCTCTGGATCGCGAGCTTTGTGCTGCCCCGGATGGCAAAAGCGGGTGAATGAGCACGAGACGGCATCAAGCTTAGGGATTCGCGGCGATCTCGCCGACATTGGCGACCGTGTCGCCTTTTTTCATTGTCGGAACGGCGCATATATAGAGGATCACACCCGCCGACGGCGCGCGGGCTTCGTAAATGACGTTGCCGAAATAGTCGGTGACGTAGCCGATTTTCATGCCTTGGTCCACGTACGTCCCGCGTTGCACCAGAGGATAAAAGATTCCACCGCGATCGCTGGCCACGGTATCGACCTTGCCGATCCACACCGGATGTTCCACCATCGCCGCTGATCCCGGCAGCATCTTGAGGTGGCGCATCAGGCTGAAGGTGCCGTTGACAAGAAGCGCGACGTCATCGGTATTCACGGTGCCTGCATAGCCGGCTTCGACGGCGATCGCCGGCTTGCCGCGCGTGTTGGCCGTGTTGTCGAGATAGCGCGAGGCATTCGGATCCTTGGGGCGGTCGCTCCAGATGATGACAGTGTCGAGCCCGAAGGCCAGGGCCATATCCCGGGTGATGGTGTCTTGCTTGACGTCTCCGCTCTTCGGCCAGTAGGCATAGGGACGAAGGTTCTCGTCGAGATCGCCACCGTGATAGTCGACAAGATAATCGCTGCGCTCCACGACCTGGTTCGTGATCAGCCAGGAAGCGCGTTCGGTCTGTGTGCCATTCGGCTTTCCGGGATAGAAACGATTCATACTCTTGCCGTCGACCGGATTGACGTGCGGGACCTTTTGCTCGAACGACTGGATGTTCACCAGCGGCATGATGATCACAGTCCCGGCGACCTGCGCCGGCTCGAGCGTCTGAATGACCTTTTCCAGCGCGATGATCGATGCGTATTCGGTGCCGTGTGCGCCGGAAACCAGCGCCAGCACTGGCCCAGGTTTAGCGCCGTTGACAATCGCAACAGGAATCGAAGTAGCGGCATCAACGCCGGCAGGTACTTCGAGATAGCCGGTAACTTTCTGTCCTGGCCGGGCGCTTGCGGTACCGACGGTGAAAGCAGCCTGCGCCATGGCCCTCGGGCCCTGAATGGCGATGAGAACGGAGATCAGAGCAACAACCCGGAGATGTTTCATAGCGGCACCGAGTATACGGCAAAGGTCAAATCTCCGTGTGCTAGTATGAACGCCCGGTGGAGGCATCTCATGAAGGGCACCATGATGGATTATCAGCTCACGCTGCACTCCTTCCTGGAGCGCATACCCGGCCTTTATGGAGGCGTTGAGATCGTATCGCGGCTGCCCGACGCTTCCATTCACCGGTACACGTACGGGGACCTTTATCGACGGGTTAGGGCGCTGGCGGAAGCTTTACAGGAAGCAGGATTGCAGCCCGGCGACCGCGTCGGTACTCTCTGCTGGAACCATTACGCGCACGTAGAAGCTTATTTTGGTGTGCCCGCAGCCGGCGGTGTCGTACATACGTTGAACTTGCGCCTGCATCCGCAGGAGCTGGCGTTCATCGTCGATCATGCTCAGGACAGATTCTTGATCGTCGATGACGTCCTCTTACCGCTCTGGCAGCAATTCAAAGACAAGACGAAGGTGGAACGGGTGTTTGTCGTAAACCATAACCGCGGAGCTCTGCCGCCGGGATCGGGAGACTACGAAGATCTTCTAGCGACGGCGAAAGGCCAGTTCCGCTATCCCGCGACCGACGAGAATGATGCCGCCGCCATGTGCTATACCTCGGGCACGACAGGCAACGCCAAGGGTGTCCTTTATTCGCATCGAGCCCTGGCACTGCACGCATTGGCTTTTGCTCTTCCCGACTCACTCGGCATTTCCCAGCGGGACGTCGTGATGGCGCTGGCTCCCATGTTTCATGCCAACGCCCACGGATTGCCGCACGTCGCGGTGATGGTCGGCTCGAAGATGGTGCTCCCAGGTCGTCAGCTCGATGCATGCTCCGTACTGGATCTTTTCGATTCCGAGCAAGTCACATTTGCAACCGCCGTCCCCACAGTATGGACCACCATCGCCGAAGCGCTGGAACAAAACCCGGGACGCTGGAAGCTGGCGCCGGAACTGCGCGGGTTTGTCGGCGGGACAGCAGTCCCGGAATCCCTGGTGCGCAAACTGGACAACCACGGCTTGCGCCTGGTTCACGTTTGGGGTATGACCGAGACAACTCCTCTGGCCCTTTGTTCGCAAATCAAGTCGCATATGCGGGGGTGGCCGGAGGACCGGCTGTACAAAGTCCGAGCGCGTCAAGGAAGGTCGCTGCCATTCGTCGACGTACGCGTGGTAAATGATCATGGCGAAGCGCCGTGGGATGGCAAGACTCTGGGCGAATTGCAAGTACGCGGACCATGGGTCGCGGGCAGCTACTATCACGCGCCGGGAACAGAGGACCGCTGGACTGATGACGGGTGGCTGCGCACCGGCGACGTGGCCAATATCGATTCTGAAGGATTCGTGCAGCTCGCCGATCGGGCCAAGGACCTGATCAAATCCGGCGGGGAGTGGATCAGCTCAGTCGATCTTGAGAACGCAATCGCGGCGCATCCTGCTGTCAGAGAAGCGGGAGTCATCGCGGTGGCGCATCCCAAGTGGGACGAGCGGCCTTTGGCCGCGGTGGTGTTGCGGGCGGACATGAACGCCAGCGGAGACGAGCTACGAGAATTCCTCTCTTCGCGATTCGCGAAATGGCAGTTGCCGGACGCATTTGTTTTCCTCGAAGAGCTGCCGCACACCTCAACGGGAAAGTTATCCAAGCTGGAGTTGCGCAAGCGCTTTGCAGAATGGAAATGGGGCTCGGCGTAAGCAGGCTGCGGTTACGCCGCCGGCACCTTCTTCCGGAGGAAAGAGCATTCGCAGGGATGTGATAAACCTTCCCTGCTGCACGCTGCAAATAGTGTCACGGCAATTCTTTGCCGTGGCGTTTGCGGGCGAAGGACCAAAGCCTGTGTACGAGCCCTCGCCATAGTCGCGCGGGGATTACTACGCGGTGAAATTATCTTGCGGTGCTGCGACGGGTTCAACTTCGCCGGGCAGGATTTCCTGCAGCGCCCACTGGATGCGTTTGGTAGATTGGTCAAGCATCTGGATCTGCTTGGATTGCTCGGCGAAGCGAGAAAACGTAATCGCTTGAAGGGCATTGCGCACGTGATGATTCATCTCGGCAATGACGCGAATTTTGTCCATCAGAGCACGATGACGCCTCTGTTCGTAAGCAAACACCAGCAACCCTGCCAGCAAGCCGACAATAACGTCGTCGAGGTACAGGGTCACGCCGTGAACGTTACCCCCTTCCAGCATAGCTTGCAGGAAGGCCCCAAGAGCGAACAGGCTGAAGCCCATCAGGAAACTGAGCCCGATGCGGCGCAAGAGGGACGGAGGTGGTATGGTACGGTACATCAAACCGATTATTCCATAATTCCCGAGATCGGACTTTGTTCGTTGTTGCTTAGAATCGCCTGCGCTTTTTCGCCCTGCAAACGGAGAGCTATGTTGAACAATAGGCGTATTGCCCTGTGTCTGGTGCTGCTGTGTCTTGGCTTTTTGTCGGCCAGTTGGGCACAAACCGAAAAGAAACCGCAGTATGAGATTTTCGCCATCCGTTATGCAACCATTCCGGATTTTCGAGTCGCCCAACTGGTGCGAGGCGCCGATCCAGCACGCAAGCTCGACATCGCCATGACCGTCTGGCTGATTCGCGGGAACGGCCGGAATGTTCTGGTGGACTCTGGTTTCTACCGCGAACAATTCTTCAAGCAATGGAAAGTTAAGGATTTCGTCAAGCCCTCCGATGCTGTGGCCGAACTGGGCCTTAAGCCGGAGGACATTACCGACGTGATCATCACGCACATGCATTGGGATCATGCCGACGGCATGGATCTCTTTCCAAAGGCCCGCATCTGGGTCCAGAAAGACGAGTACAACTACTACACCGGCGAAGCCTGGCAGCAAGGTAGCACGCACGGTGGCATCGATCCCGACGATGTGCTGTCAGTGGTGAAGCTGAACATGGAAGGCCGCGTCAGTCTGGTGAATGGCGATGCTCAAGAGATCATTCCCGGCGTGATTTGTTATATCGGCGGAAAACACACCTACCAGTCGCAGTACGTTGCCGTTAACGGAACGGCAGGAACAACGATCCTGGCGAGTGACAACGTGTACTTGTACGAGAACCTTGACAAGCACGTTCCCATCGCCGCGGCGGTGGACCAGGACGCCAACCTGCGAGCTCAGGACCGCATGAGGCAGCTTGCCGCCGCCCCCAGGCTGATTATCCCTGGGCACGATCCGGCGGAGTTCGAGAGATTTCCGAGAGTCAGCGAACGAGTCGTGAAAATCCAATAAAGATTGTCCCCTAGCACAGCATCGCGTGCGAGAACCGGATTGAGGTGAACGGGGGAAGCAATACTACTCTGTGTAGATATCGAGAATAGCCGCTTTTTAGCGCGCGCCAACGGCTTTGTTCTCTTCAAACAGCGGTTTCCACGATTCGTCCATGCAGACCCATTGATCGACTTCGAGCCAACTGGAACTCATCTCGGGCACGTGCAGCACGCCGTGACCTTGCGGGCAGACCAATTCAGTGCCCCACCAATCGAGGAGCAGGTAACTGGGCGCACCAACCGAAGCCTCGTTGCCCAGCCGCTTGAGGCAGATTCGGCAACGCCGAGACTGGTCATGCAGAGCCCAGGAAACGCTCAGCATTGCTATCACCAGGAAGAACCATGTTGAGGACGGCCCCACCAGCGGGTGAATCCCACCGGTGAGAACAACCGAGAGACGGCCGGTCAATTCTAACGAAGCGACAAAGCAAACGGAGACCAACAACAGAATCTTGACAACCAGAAAGCTCCACCAGCGAAGAGTGCACCGGAAGCCCAGCTTCAGGCGCTTGGTCCTCGTCACTGCAAATCGCGCGCTGGCTAAAACCAGACAGCCGGCCAAGGAAAGCACAGTGACGATCAAGTACAGCTTGGTGCCCTGGCGGGCCCGAGATTGGATGGATTCGACCCGGGCTTTAGCGTAGCCGAAAGAAGAATCGTCCTGCTTAGTGAATTGACCGAACTCATCGCCGGCTTCGGCCACTGTCACCCCTGACTTCAAGCGAAGTACAGCTCCGGTCTGATCGGCGAGGTTAGAAGCCCTGGGATCGCTTGAGGGCAGCGTCCAGATCGAAGCTTCGGGAGAGAGAAACTGGAAATTCTCCGGCAGAATGCCAACAATCTTGCTTGCAGTGCCCCCTACAACAACGGTCTTTTTGTCGACGATCTTCTCTTGCCCACCCAAGACTATCGATTTTCCAACAATATCGGGGTCAGCGTGAAAACGCATTTTCCAGAACTGATGGCTCAGGACGATGCACCCGCCGCAGTCATGTTGGTCGGCAGTTCGTAGCAAGCGCCCGCGTGCCGCTTGCGATCCCAACAATTCAAAGAAACCCGGTGAGACTCGGGTGCTCAAGACGTCGAAAAACTCTCCCCGCAGCGATACCGAGACCGGTTGAATGGAATAAGCAGCGATGGCTGAGGCCGTACGCGACCGCCGCGACCAATCGGTCGCGGACTTGAACAGCGTGCCGTCATGGTAGTGCGCAAAGTAGCCGTCAAAGTGGAGCAGAGCCACCCGCTCGGCATGATCATACGGTAGTTTCCTCAACCCGGAGCGGATGGTCGGAGCGAATCCGCTGAGCAGCAGCGCCAACACGAAAAGGGAAAAGAGGGAGCCCAGACAAAAGCGCGCGGAACGCGGAACCTGATCCATCGTGCGTAGGATGCGAGCCTGGTCAAAGCGGTGCCATGCGGCATCGGCAAAGGCGCCCCAACAATGGCGGGCCAGGTCAAGCTTCGATCCCGGATCCAGTCGGCCTGACTCAGCCAGAAAGTGCGCCCAGTGCCAGACCTCGGCATACCATTCCCGATACCAGTCCTGACGCTGGCCTTTGGGTACAAGCCACTTGGCCGCGCGCAGAACCATGGCGCATTGCCAGATGAGACCGCGAATCGAAGACGCAGGCTTCACGTCAAAGTCCTTACCGCCGCAGCGTTTTTTCTTTCTCGGCCGGAGCGAGCCGGGCCAGCAAGGGATAGCGGCGCAGGGCGCCGGACAAAGTTTCTTTTCCCTGCCGGGTGAGTCTGTAGAACCGCCGCTGCGGGCGGTCTTGGCTGAACGCGCTTCGTCGATCTTCCCAGCTTCCTAGAATCAACGAGTCCTTCTCCAACCGCCGCAGTGCCGGGTAGATGGTCCCGCTCGGCAGGCCGGTTACTTCCATGATGTCGAACCCGTAGACATAGCCCGAGCCGATGGTCTGGAGGATCAACGCCGAGGTGTGCGAAAGTTTTACCGCAGCATCCATTTGTTCGTTCGCTACCCTATGTAGTATTCTATACGACGGACCGCTATGTAGCATTCTATATGAGATGCGGTCGGCCAAGACAATGGTTTTGTGATCCAGGCCCCGTGATCAGATGGAACGTCCGGCAAGAAAGGTGAACACGATGCTTGAAGCGAGGGGACTCACCAAATGCTACGCCAGCCTGCCCGCGGTCAGCGATATCAGTTTTTCCATTCGCCCCGGAGAAATCCTGGGTTACCTTGGCCCCAACGGCTCCGGTAAGAGCACCACGGTCAAAATGCTCACCGGCCTTCTCGAGCCGACGCGGGGCCAGGTGCTGTTTGGGGGCACCAACATCAAGGATGATCTTCCCGGCTACAAAAGGGTTCTGGGCTACGTACCGGAGGAAGCGATGCTCTACCCGTTTCTTACCGGGTGGGAGTATTTGGACTTCGTAGGCACTCTGCGCGGTCTCGATCGCAAGCGGCTGCGCAGTCGCGCCGAAGCCCTGCTGAACCTGTTTTCTCTGTTCCCTCATCGCCATGCGCCGATTGGATCGTATTCGAAGGGTATGCGCCAGCGGGTACTGTTGATTGCCGCTTTAATGCACGACCCGGAAATCCTGGTTTTTGATGAGCCTCTGTCTGGTCTCGATGTCACCTCCGCGATGATCTTCCGCAAACTGGTGAAGTCTCTGGGCGAGCAAGGCAAGCTCATCTTTTACTGTTCTCACGTGTTAGAAGTCGTCGAAAAACTCTGTTCCCACCTGCTGATTCTCCGCCAGGGCAAGCTAGTGGTGTACGACTCCATGCGCGCCGTGCGTGAGATGACTGGTCTGGCCACCCTGGAAGACAGCTTTTCCCATCTTGTCAAAGAGCAGGATGCCGAGGAGATCGCGCACAACATTGTGGAAGCGATAGGCGCGCCATGAAGTGGTTGCCTCAGCGCTGGCAGCAGCTCGAGGATCGGCTGATGCGCGATCCCTTCTGGAGGCTGGTCTTTCACTTCGGGGAGAGGCTCTTCACCGGAGGCAGCGAAGCCGGTGAAGGCGAAGTCAGCCTTGGGATCGGCGCCATGCTCGCGCTCCTAGCAACTCCAGGGCTGTTCATCACGGTTCTTCTCTTTGACAAGTACTCTTCGACCATCCGTTTTTTCCGGGGTGGCGGGCGATTCGATGCTTATGCTCAATCCCTCCCCGATCAATATTTCTTTTTTGCCTTCTCCATGGCCATTACTGGCGTAGTGACAGCGCTCAAGTGGGACAGCATTTTCCCCGGCCGCCGGGACTACATGAACCTCGCGCCGCTGCCCATTCCCACGCGCAATATTTTCCTGGCCAACATTACGGCTATTGTCGCCATCGCAGTGTTCTTTGCCGTTGACGTGAACTGCGTATCGACATTCCTGTTCCCGCTGCTGGTGAACATGGAGAAGGGAAGCTTCTATGACTACGTGCGCTTCGTTGGTGCGCAAGCTCTGGGCGTGATGTTGTCGAGCCTGTTTGTCTTCCTGGCGCTGTTTGCCCTGGCCGGGACGCTGATGGCGATCCTGCCGAGCCAGCTCTTTCGTAGGCTGTCACTCTATATCCGGGTGGTGGTGGTGACCGCGATGCTGACTCTGCTCTCGACCAGTGCGGCGGTTCCCCAGTTGCTGCGCGACTCGCTGGCCTTTAAAAGTCCTGTCCTCTTATGGCTGCCTCCAGTCTGGTTTCTCGGCTTCGTACGGTCGCTGATCCATGAAACCGACGCCAACCTGGTTCAATTGGGCACGTTCGGCGTAAAGATGATGGGAATCGCAGCCCTCCTGGCCGGCGCAACATACGGGCTCAGCTACTACCGTTACTTCATTCGCATTCCCGAAACTTTGGACATTACAATCCGCAAGCGCGAACCACGCAAGCTGGTCCCGGAGTGGTTTTTGGATCGGCTATTATTGCGCACGCCCTTCGAACGAGCCTGTTACAAGTTCACCTTGAAGACTCTGGCGCGCAACGAGAGGCAATCGCTGTTCTTAGGGGGATTCCTGGGTCTGGGGCTGGTACTGGCCTCGCAGACGCTTATTTTTGCTGTTGCCCACGCCAAGGTGGAGCTGCCGGGCGTGCCAAGCGCGGAGTATCTCGCTCTACCCCTGATTCTTGCGTATTTTGTGATCTGCGGACTGTGTTTTGTCTTTGAGCTGCCGGCGGAGCTCAGCGCCAACTGGGCGGCACAGGTCATCGTGGACCGGGAGCGGCATCATGCCGCCCGCGTAGCTCGAAAAGTGACGCTCAGCCTGGTGTGGCCGTGGGTACTGCTGATTGCTCTGCCGCTCTACGCCCATGGTTGGGGTTGGACAGTTGCCCTGGGGCACATCGCGGTACTGATGGTCTTGACGTATTGTCTTGCCGACTGGCGGCTCGGCGACTACCGCAAGATACCATTCACCTGCTCTTATTCACCCTGGAAGCAGAACGCCACAGTGGTTATCATTCTTTATGCGGTGGGCTATATCCTATTCACTGTTACTGTGTCGGAATGGGAACACTCGTTGCTTTTGCGCCGACCCCGGTATCTCTGGCTGCTGGCGGGGGGACTGCTGGCCGCTTGGACGGTGTACGCCAGGTTACGAAGAGACGAACTCGATCCGACGGAGCTGATTTTCGAAGAGGAACCGGTTCCAGCGGTGGAAATTCTGAATTTGACGGGAAGGCTACCACAATAACGCCCCAATTCAGGCGGTGAGCTAATTTGTTCCCAACGAAAAAAGGCGGCCTTTTCGGCCGCCTTCTTCTCAAAGATGTCTGAGCTTACAGTAACTGCACGTTTTCTGCTTGCCAGCCTTTGGGGCCCTTGACGACGTTGAATTGAACGGCCTGTCCTTCTTTCAGGCTGCGAAACCCGTTCGCCTGGATGGCGGAGAAGTGGACGAACACATCCTCACCGTTTTCCCGGCAGATAAAGCCATAACCCTTCGCGTCATTGAACCACTTAACTGTTCCTTGTTCCATTGTGTTACACGCATTCCTTGTTTCTTGAGATTTTGCGCTTTTCGTGAGGTAGTGCAGGCAGGTTGCAGGGAGTGCAGTACTGCTGTACAAACTCTTCGGAAACTCGCAAAGTCATTATACCTACCCTGTCCAGAGTTGTCTCTCATGAAATGTGGCTTAAGGCGTACCCGGGCGGGGTATGGTAACTTGGCAGAGGACGGCTAAATGATTGTCGGGACTGGAGTTGACATCACCGAGGTGGCCCGGATTCAGGCCGCTGTGGACCGATTTGGGCAGCGCTTTCTGACCCGGGTTTTTACGGCGGATGAAATCCGGTACTGCGTCTCCAAGCTGAATGCGGCCGAGCGGCTGGCGGCTCGCTTTGCCGCCAAGGAGGCAGGGATGAAGGCTATAGGGACCGGGCTGCGCTACGGCGTAACCTGGCAGGACGTGGAGGTTGTACGCGTCCCGGGCCAGAGACCGCGTCTTCGGCTCTCTGGCAAAGCCGCCGAGTTTGCCGCAAAACTGGGATGCAAGAATACCCATCTGTCGCTCTCTCATACCGCCGAGCAGGCCATCGCTCACGTGATCTTGGAATCTTGAGGAAACTTTCAGTCGAATGAGTCAATCGACCCTTGCCCTGGAAGCACAAACGAGCCTGGCGGGCTTAGACCGCAGAACGGTGGTCCCGGCCGTGGCCTTGGTTAGCTTTGCCAGCCTGTTGCTGGAATTGGCCATGACCCGCCTCTTCAGCGTGGTCCTGTTCTATCACTTTGCCTTTTTTGCCATCTCGGTCGCCCTGCTCGGTTTGGGTTCTGGCGGGGTTTTCTCCCACATTCGCCGTGTGTGGCTCGAGCGGTTCTCTGTTGAGACTTTGGGCACCGGGCTGTGCCTGGTGAACGCGGTCTGTATCCTTGCGGCCGTCGAGGTGGTCCTCCATACTCCCGTGGCCCTTGAAATCTCCGGCCGGAACTTTGCAAAGCTGACCCTCATCTACCTGGCCGCCGCTGTCCCGTTTTTCTTTACCGGAGTGTTGTTTTCCGTGCTTTTCGCGCGATCCGGCGATCGGATTCCCCACCTCTATGGCGCCGACTTGGCTGGAGGCTCTCTGGCCTGTCTGGCTATCGTCCCGTTGCTAAACCAGGCGGGGGCGCCCAATGTCCTGCTGCTTTCGTCCGCAACCATGGCGGTGGCAGCCGCCTTCTGGGCCTCACAAAAACGGATGCGTATTGCCGCTCTAGTCTTGGCCGGAATCTTTGTCGTCTTGATGGTAGCGAACGGCCAAGGTCGGCTCCTGGATGTGATCTACGCAAAGGGCGTGCTGCGCGAGGCGCGGTGGATCGAGTTTGCTCGCTGGAACGCGATTTCCCGCATCGAGGTCAACAATCAGAGTGGGGCGCGCTACGTAGTGATCGACGCCGACGCCACCAGCGCCGTCGTGAACGTCGATCCCGACCATTGGGACCAGGATCAGCCCGGCAGCCCTACGCCAACTCATACCGGATTGCCGGCCCAGCCAGGGTTCAACTGGAAACAAAGTCTGATGGCCGCCGCTCCCGCCGTGGCCAACATTCTGCGTCCGCGCGGTGACTTTGCCATTATCGGCCCCGGAGGCGGCGTGGACGTTCTCCGTGCCGTGGCCAACGGCAGCACCAATGTGACGGCGATCGAGATCAACCCGATCATCGCCGATGACATCATGCGCAGACGCTATGCCGACTACTCGTACCATCTCTATGAGCGTCCGCAAGTACACCTGCACGTGCAGGACGGTCGCAGCTATATTCGCTCTTCCCATGATCAATATGATGTAGTCCAGATGACCCTGGTGGACACTTGGGCCTCCACCGCCGCTGGCGCTTTTGCTCTGAGTGAAAACAATCTGTATACCGTGGAGGCCTTTCGCGAGTACTTTGACCATCTGCGGCCGGATGGAATGATCGCGATCACGCGCTGGGAGTTCCGTCAGCCGCGAGAGGCTTTGCGCGTGGTGTCCCAGGCGATCGAAGCTCTGCACGGGTTAGGAGTGGCTGATCCGAGAGAGCATTTCATCATCATCGCCGATGGAAATCTGGACGAAGACGGCCGTCCGGTTCTGGTGCTGGCAAAGAAGTCTGCTTTTACAGCTGGTGAGTATGCCCAGACAGCGCGACACATACAGGCGAATCCCAACCTGGTGTGGTTGAACCCGCCTGCCGCTTATTCCGCTTTGCACGCCTTGCCGCCAGCCGCAGAGGCATTCCGCAGTTTGATTGCCTCGAACGACCCAGAGGCCTTCGCGCGGGCCTATGGCTACAACGTGGCTCCAGTCAATGACAACGCGCCGTTCTTCTTCTTCACTCTGAAGACCGGTTATGTCCTCAGGAACATCACTGCCGGAACCGGGCGCGGCATGGATTGGCGAATCAACCTGGGCGTCGTCGTGCTGGGCATGTTGTTGGTAATTTCCGCGGTCGCGGTGCTGTTGTTTCTAATCTTGCCGTTGGCGCTCTACCAACGCGGCAGCCGGCGCCACGCCGATGTCGCGCCCCTCGCTTATTTCATCTTTGTGGGCCTGGGCTACATTACTGTTGAAATCGCACTGATCCAGCGCTTCGTGCTCTTCCTGGGACATCCCACCTACGCGTTGACGGTAGTGGTTTTCCTTCTGTTGATCTCAAGCGGCGCCGGCAGCGTGGCTGCCAAACGATGGATTTCTGGGAACCACCGGCTGCAACAGTTGCTCGTGCTGATCGCGATCATGGTGGGGGTCAACGTGTTTGTCCTACCCTGGCTCCTTTCCGTTGCCGTAGGCGCAGTGTTCCCGGTAAAGCTGTTGCTCAGCGCTCTCGCATTAGCGCCTCTGGGATTCTTGATGGGTATGCCTTTCCCCAGCGGCCTGCGCAAGGTCGAAACCGTGGAATGGGCCTGGGCCCTGAACGCGGCGGCCAGCGTGCTGGGCTCGGTGTTAGCCATGGTGATCGCTATTCACTTTGGCCTGTCAATTACGCTAGGCTTCGCGGCCGCGGCGTATGTGATCGCCAGCCTGTGTTCGAGGACTTGGGCAAAGCCGGCGGCGGCAGAAAGTTAAAGATAAATATGGGTATTGGGGGGCACTCTTAGGTTTCTTAAGGCCTTGACAGTCTCGTTTTCCCCTCACCAGCAAAGATCATAAACTTTCTGCTCGCCCGAACCCGATGGAGTTCTCGCGTAACACGAGGCATTGGATTTACTTTTCCTGCTCCCCCTCCCATTCGGGCAGACGGCCTGATGTCCAGGGGGCGCCGGTCTGCTCGACGCGCTGTTGCAACGCCTCGAAGCGCGCGGCAAGCGCTTTCAACTGTTTCAGCGCATCCGCAAATTCCGACGAAGCAATTTCGTACTGGGCCTTGTGCATGGCACTCGGTGCGGAGCTGGACAAGCGCTCGTCCGAGGCAATGCCCCGGATCCGGCTGATGATCGAGGTAGGAGTCTGCTCATTCAGCGCATTGAGCGCTTGGTCTCCACGCAGCGAGATCATGAGCTTGGTCAGCTCGCGGATCAGCGCGTCCGCCTCCTGGCGTAACGGCAGGGTATCGGCGGGCGTCTGTGCCAGCGCCCGGTTGATCGAACCCAGACGGGTGTTCATCTCATTACCGTAGGAAATCGCCGCGGTGGCGGCGCGGTCCAGGCTGGCAAGCCTGCGCTGGAACTTGTGCAGCTCGGCCAGCGACTCCGGATTTATCCCCATTTCCGCTTCCGTATAGACCCGGAATCTTTGTGGCTGCGAAAGGTCTGTCCACTGGTCGCGTACTTTGCGGGATAGCCGTACGGTGAAGGTACCCGGCATGGCGAGGGTTCCGGTGGGCAGGGACTCTTCGAAGATCGCAGCAATCGGGTCCTCCTGCGCCGGCGGTAATGTGGAGGCCGGATAACGCAGGTCCCAGGCGGCCCGGTTGATTCCCTTTTCGTTCGTGCCGGGGATTTGTCGCACCACGTTTCCGCTCTCGTCGCGGACGGTGAGCCAGACCGCGGGCGCCTGCTCCTCCGCTTCCTCGCGGAGCCGGTCGTTCGTCGGGTACGGAAGCGCCGGATAGGCGTTGCCGTGTTCCTTCGCTGCCTTCTTTTCCGCATCCTGTCGGATCTCTTTGAGCGTCTTGTACTTGTCTTTCAGGTAATAAGTAAAGATGGCGCCATAGGGGGGATTCGGCGCGACGTAGAAGGTTTCGCCCAAGAAGCCCTGGTTGCGCCCGCCGATGCGGGCACTCTGGATATAGAGAAGACTGTCGCGCACCGGGAACAACACCGCTTCCTGCTCGAGAGTTCGACGATCCACACTCCGCAAGGGAGTAATGTCGTCCAATACATAGAAGGAACGCCCAAACGTCGCAAGCACCAGGTCTGACTCGCGTTGCTGTATCACCGCGTCGCGCACCGCGACCACCGGCAAGCCGCCTTTGAGCTGCAACCATTTCTTTCCAGCATCCAGCGAAAACCAGATGCCATATTCGGTGCCGAGAAACAGCAGGTCGTGATTCACCGTATCCTCGGCCAGCGCCCACACCGGACCATTCTCCGGGAGGTTCGCGGCAATGCTCGTCCAGGTCTTGCCGCGGTCGGCGGAGCGCAGCACGTAAGGTTTGAAATCAGAATTCTGATGATTTTCAAATGTGGCGTAAACCAGCTTGTCGTCAAATCGTGACGCCACAATTCGGCTTACGTAGGCATTCGAGGGCACGCCGGGAAAGTTCTCGATACGCTGCCAGTGCCCGCCGCCGTCTTCCGTGACCTGGATCAAGCCGTCGTCGGTGCCGGCGTAGAGAACGCCTTCTTTCACCGGAGACTCTGAGATCGCCGAAACATTGCCGTAGAAAGCAGTCGACACGTTCTTGTTGACCGAGTCGGGACTCCACAGTTTTCCCATAACCGGAATAGCATCGCGGTTGAGATGACGGGTGAGATCATTGCTGATCGCCTTCCACGTGTTGCCGCGATCGTCAGTACGAAAGATGCGATTGCCGCCGAAGTAAAGCCGTGTATGCGAGTGCGCGCTGATGATGAATGGCGAATCCCAGTTCCACCGCTCCGGCATTTCGTCTTTGCCTTCGTGCGGCTGTATGCCAAAGCGTTCACCGGTCGCGCGGTCGAAGCGCACCAGGTTGCCGTTTTGCGCTTCCGCGTAAACCGTGTTGGGATCTTCTGGGTCGACCAGCGAGCGGAAGCCGTCACCGCCCTGAGTGACGAACCAGTCTTGATTATTGATGCCGGAAATGTCGCGGGTGCGCGACGGTCCGCCCAGCGAGTAATTGTCCTGCGTGCCTCCGTAGATGTAATAAAACGGCTTCGAGTTATCAACGGTCACATCGTAGAACTGCCCGGTCGGCAGATTCGACATCCATCGCCACGATGTTCCGCCGTCGCGCGTGGTGTACAGGCCGCCGTCGTTGCCGATCAGCATGTGCTTAACGTCGTCCGGATCTACCCAGAGCACGTGGAAGTCGACGTGGACATGGCTGGTAGGCAGCTGCTGGATAGTCTTGCCGCCATCGTCGGAATACTGCATGAGGACCCCCACGGCATATAACCGGTCTTCACGTTTAGGATCGGCAAAAAGCGTCGCGTAATACTGCGGACCGGGATCGTAATCGTTGCGCTTCTCCCAGTTCACGCCGGAGTCCACTGAGCGGTAGATGCCGCCTTTTTTTTCGCCGGCCTCGATGCTGGCATAGACAATATTCGGGTTTACCGGTGAGATGGCCAGCCCAATCCTGCCCATCTCCACCGTGGGAAGTCCGCCGCTCAGCTTG
Source organism: Terriglobales bacterium (assembly GCA_036522035.1). Taxonomy (GTDB): domain Bacteria; phylum Acidobacteriota; class Terriglobia; order Terriglobales; family Acidobacteriaceae; genus Angelobacter. The sequence goes on along the minus strand of DATDGP010000375.1, from coordinate 4,973 downwards.
ATCCATGTTTTGCCGCCGTCGACGCTTTTGTGGATCCCGGCTTCCGGCCCGCCGTCGATCGCGGTGAAGAAGTGGCGGCGGCGCTGGTAGCTCGCCGCAAAGAGCACGTCGGGGTTCGACGGATCCATCACCACGTCCGTTACGCCGGTGTTTTCGCTGAAGGTGAGGATCGCGTTCCACGTCTTCCCGCCGTCCGCGGATTTGTATAAGCCGCGATCTCCGCCCGGGCCCCAGAGTGGTCCTTGCGATGCCACGTAAACCACATTGCTGTCCCGCGGATCAATGATTATGCGTGCAATGTGCTCTGACTTCTTCAGCCCCATGTTCTTCCATGTCTTGCCGCCGTCTTCGGAGCGATAGACGCCGTCACCGTAGCTCACGCTGCGCTGGCTGTTGTTCTCTCCCGTGCCCACCCACACGATGTTCGAGTGATTCGGATCGATGACCACCGTGCCGATCGAGTATGAGCCTTCATGTTCAAAGACCGGCTGCCAGGTTGTGCCGTCATTGTCCGTGCGCCACACGCCGCCAGACGCCACGCCGATAAAGTAGTGGCTTTTGTTCTGCGGGTTGACAGCGATCGAGACCACCCGACCGGAGATCAGCGCCGGCCCAACTGAGCGAAACTTCAAGCCGCCAAAAGTGCCGCTGGACAGGGGATCGCTGGACTCGCCGTCCTTCTTGTCTTTGGCGTCTTTATCGTTCTCTTTGCCGCCTTTGTCGGTAGCGTCCTTGTCTTTCGCGCTCTTGTCTTTCGCGCTCTGGTCGGATGCGGCGGATTCCGGCTTAGCGGCTACCGCCTTGTCCGCAAGCTTAGGCTTGCTTGCGGATGATGTTGCCGACGTCGGTTGGGTCTCTCCGTCTTGCGCTGCAGCCACCTTCTGTGCGCAGACGTATGAAAGGATGACGGTGAGCAGGAAAATGGCGGGTTTACGAATAGTCATCTTTGAATCATCTCCGGAACCATGCACTCTGTTACCCTCGTTAGCGAGCGCCTGATTCTAAAATGGGATAGCGCTTTTGCGGTAATTGATTTTTTACCTGCTTATCGAGATCCGTTCTGATTCCACGAAGTCCCTGGAGTGTCTTGTTTGGACAGCTCCAACGCGAGGTGGCATTTCGTGAGCCGCTAGACCGCCACATCTACGCTTTATTGATCTCCAATTCAGCTTTGGCGATGTAGGTTATGGCTTGTATCCCGGGAGCCGCATCGCTGGAAGCCGAAGGCATGTTCCTGGTTGGAACACACCGTGATGAAGGAAAAACCCACTACTACTTGGCGCAGAAGAGGTAAATGGGGCGAAAACAGCGATTACACTCAGCACCACGGCCGTAGGGTCAGAGAGTTCGCGATTGATCAACAATTGACCAACGGGCTTCGTGCAGAACCAATAGCTTTTCTGAAATCAAGGCGCGGGAAGCCGTTGACGCTGGCCACGGCATGTAGAATTATTGCTATCGGGACCAAAATTGCGGCTTGCGAGACTGATTAACTTTGCCGATCCGTCACCCCAACTTCCGTTACAGTGTCCTCGCCCTACTCTTCGCAATATCGTTTCTCTACGAAGCCCGATATCTGAGTGATGTCCTGCGCGGCCAGAAGATAGACGTCACATTGGTGGTACCCGGTTCAGCCAGCAACACGGTCGCGTTTGTTTCCCGAAAAGCCGATGTTCACCCCGGAGACCAGATAGTGGCCGTAAATGGAGTGCCCTATAGTGGAACCGGCTTATTAGGGCAGGCTTACGCTCATGCCGTCCCCGGTAAGTCCATAGTTCTGACCATCGGTTCCAGCGATCCAACTCATCCGGACCAACGCACGGTTTCGCTGCCTGTGAGCTCAAGCCGGGTTACATTGTGGGAATTGGCAAGCGAGCTGATGTTGTATTTCGTCTTGCCAACAGTCAGTCTTCTCTTAGGTTTCTGGGTGGCGTTCTTGCGCCCGCGAGATCCGCTGGCCTGGCTCCTGCTCGCTTTGATGATGGCCTTTCCCCACCTGTTTGAAAGCTACAGGACCGCGGGATGGCCTCCGGGCTGGCGCGAGGCAGGAACGGCCTACCATTCGCTCTTAGGCTCAACGTTTCCCATTCTCATTTATTTTTTTGGGCGATTTTTTCCGGAGCCTTTTCCTCCGCGGGGCCGGTACGATCGGATCTGGAGAATCATGCAGTGGGCGGTGGCACTGCCATGCGCTGTTCTGGTCGTTGTTGGCGTAGTGATCTCGGTTGGCGAGATCGACAATTACCGCTCTGTTGCCGCTCTGACGGATTTTGGCAAGCGGCTTTCAGCGGTCCCGGACATTCTGGTTTTCCTGCTCGTCGGCAGTTTTTTTGCTGCGACGGCAATCAAGCTTCGCTTGACCTCATCATGCGACGCCCGGCGCAGGCTCCGTATGCTGTACCTGGGGGCCACAGTGGCTTTCACTCCAACGCTGGTGATTTCCACCTATCCGCGCTTCCTGGGAAAAACAGCGGAGGATGTGTTTCCGCAATGGTTGATCATCGTTTGTGTGAGCGTTCTGGTGGTGTTTCCGCTTACGCTTGCCTACGTGATCGTGGTGCAGAAAGCCATGGGCGTCGGCGTGGTGTTGCGGCAAGGGCTCCAGTATGCGTTGGCCAAGAACGGAATGCGTGTGCTGCAGGCTCTAGTAGTGATCGGTATCTTCACTGCAGTCTTAAGTATGGCGGGTAATATAAACGGGGACCGTCCGCAGAAGATCACCATAATCGCGGTGGGCGTGATTGCGGTATTCGTGATACGCCGTACAGGCGGACGCCTGCGAACCTGGCTCGACCGCCGCTTCTTCCGCGAAGCCTACAACGCCGACCAGGTGTTGAGCGATTTGAGCGAGCAAGTCCGGTCCATGGTGGAACCTAAACTTCTGCTGGAAACGGTGGCTTCCCGGATCTCCAGCATCCTGCACGTGCCGCAAGTCGCAGTTTTGCTCAGCGCTTCCGATTTCTATCAGCCGACGGTCGCCATGGGCTACGGCAACCTCTCCGATCTTGTGTTTCGACGCGAGGAGGGTACAGCAAAAATTCTGCAGAGACGCAAAGAGCCCGCCTATGTGTTCCTCAATGACAGGGATTCGTGGCTGTACCGGGAAGAAGATATGGGCGAGGAAGAGCGGAGCAAGCTGGCCGCTCTCCATTCTGAATTGCTGCTTCCTTTGTCAGTTCGCGAGAAGCTCCTGGGGTTCATCTCCCTGGGTCCAAAGAAGTCGGAGGAGCCCTACACGGGAACGGATGTTCGTCTATTGAAGTCGGTGGCGGCGCAGACCGGACTGGCGCTGGAAAACGCCGATCTGATGCGCGAGATTGCCGCGGAGGTGGCGCAGCGCGAGCGCATGAACCGGGAAGTGGAGATCGCGCGCGAGGTGCAGGAACGACTTTTCCCGCAAAAGCTTCCAGCCATCGCAGGGTTGGATTACGCGGGCCACTGTCGGCCGGCGTTGGGTGTAGGCGGCGACTATTACGATTTCCTCGCGCTTCCGCAAGGACATCTGGGCGTGGCCATCGGCGATGTATCCGGCAAGGGCATTGCAGCCGCGCTGATGATGGCCAGCCTGCAGGCCTCATTGCGGGGAGAGGCTATACGGGCTCCTGAAAATCTGGCAGCTGCCATCGCTAACGTGAACCGCCTGGTTTATGAGGCCTCTTCGGCGAATCGATACGCGACCTTCTTTTACGGTCAATACGATCCCGCAACCCGCCAACTCGATTACGTAAACGCCGGCCACAACCCGCCCATGCTCTTCCACTGTGCCGACGGGAAGTGGACGGTCACGCGACTGGAGACCGGGGGGGTGGTCGTGGGCCTGCTCGAAAGCTATTCCTACGAGCAGGGCCGGGTTTCAATGACGACCGGTGACATGCTGGTGGCCTACACCGACGGCATCAGCGAAGCCATGAACAAGGCGGACGAGGAGTGGGGCGAGGAGCGCATGATTGAAGTGATCGAGGCGTGCCAGGGTCTGGTCTCTCAGGACGTCTTGCAGCGTGTTTTCGCAGGAGCCGATGCCTTCGCCGCCGGTGCCGAGCAACACGACGATATGACGCTGGTGGTCCTGCGCGCCATCGCATGACCATCGTCCTGCCCCTCCATCGTGGCTCGCATCCCTTGAAGCACGCGGCTGCGTCGTCTATCGCTAACGGCGCAGCGGTGGTCGCCAGGATAGTTGAAGAAAACCGGCGTTAGCGCTCAAAATTCCTGCCGCCAGGTCGATTGAGCGTAATTGATTTTTCGCCAACAAAACCCAATGGGATTGTCCTGGCTATTTTGCAAATGGCTGAACTTGCAACTCAGATCGCAACCACGCTCATCGGAGCCGGTCAACGGCGCCAGCAAGGCTGGCCCTTTCGCCTGCGAGGATGAAGCTGGCCCAGAAATATGGATGCTCTCGGCCTTTATAGTGCATGGTCGCAAGCTGGACGGCGCGCAAACCGTCGGCACGGCCGACACCGCTGCGCAGGCCCCTATAGTAAGCCGTCATCATGCCACGCGTTGCATAGTCACTCACAGGCCATAGGCTCATGACCACCGATTCGGCGCCGGCGAGAAAAAACGCGCGGCGCAGGCCATAAACCCCTTCGCCGTTCTTCACCTCGCCCAAGCCGGTATCGCAGGCGGACAGCGTGACCAGCTTCGTGCCCCAAAGATTCAGTGTCGAAGCTTCCAAGGCTATCAGGATCCCCATTTCGCCAGCCGGAGGGTGAAGGTTGGCGCCGCTGAACGCCAGTCCGCTGCGCAGCAGGGGATTTGCGGTCGATGCTTCGTCCCCAAGGCCACCGCCCGCGGCGTTGCCTGCTGACGTGTCCTCGAGAAAGAACCCGTGGGTCGCGATGTGAAGAATGCTGGGCGCGCGGACCTGCTCAACGGCAACCTTCGTGGCGCGCGGGCCGGCGAGGACGAGTGCGTTCGGGAACAACTGGCGAATTGAGTATGCTTCGGCGCGCGTCCCGGGGAGGGGGGAA
>DATDGP010000374.1:0-7086 GCA_036522035.1 Terriglobales bacterium | reverse complement strand
TCGTCGCAGGATACGGCGGTGGGAAACTCGCCCGACTTCACCCGTCGCTCCACCTCGGCTTTGGACACCACATGAAGCTTCGCGGCCTCGGCGGGGGCCAACTGGAGCTTGTGCGCATCCGCATGTTCCATGCCGGGTGGTATGGGCCAGTCAGTGAGAAAGTAGATCTGTTCCGGCGCCAGCAACGGAGCGCCTTTCGGCGTCACCTGTTTCATCTTATCAGCCACCCGCTCGACTTTACGCCAGGTGTAGGAGTCGCGGTCCTCGTAGATGCTGTTGCCCAAGCATATGGCGGCAGTGCTCAGGAGCAAGATCACCGCCGTCCGCGGACGGTCAGGGTTCCCCAGGCGCACCGCCACCGCATGGAACCCGAGGCCCCCCAGCACGGCGAGGAACGGAATGATGAAGATGAAGTATTGCGGGAAGGTGGGATGGGCGATCAGGTTCTGCGCGCTGATGGCCAGAGGCAGCCAAAGGCACAAACGAAGCTCCGCGCGCCGCCGCTCGCTGAAGTCAGTCTTGCGGACGAAAACGAGACCGGCAAGTGCCAGCAGAACGAGCAGGAGGCTGGGCGAGCTATTGAACCAGTCGGTGGCGATTCCGATGTCGTGGCTAGTCGCTCCTTCCCAGTCCACGCGGCGATAGAAGGAGTGATACTTGAGGATGTTGAAAATCACCTGGTGTGGTCCCCGCACAAACAGAAGCAGCACGGGCAGGCAGGCCGCCACGGCGCCGGCCAGGAAAGCGGCGGCCTTCGTCCACCGATTTCCGGCCCGATCATAGAGCCACATCCAGATCAGCAAAACGGGGGCAACGGCCGCCGTCAGCAGGGTGGAACCCGCGGCCGCGCCGGCGAAAAAGCCGGCCAGGGCACTCATCCCGAAACCGGGCCGGTCCACGGCTGCAATCGACGAACGAAACGAAGCTACCACCAGCAACAGACAGAGGGGATAAGCTTGCGAGACCGCGCCAAACTCCCACACCAGCGAGTGCAGTCCAAACAGCGCCAGCGCCGCGAGGGCGGCCGCCGTCCGCCAGCGGCGATCGGGGACCAGCGCGAACAGATACTGCGCGATTAAGAGGAGCGATCCGACCGTTACCATGGCGGCCACCACGTGGACCACGCGCCATTTCGCGCCGAAGATGGCCATCCAGGCCGCGTTCCAATAAGCATTCAACGGGGTCTGCGGAAAGAAGAAGTCGAGGTAGGGACGCTTGCCGGTATCGATAAGGTGCGCGGCCAAAATGTGAAAGCCTTCATCCCAATGGAACGCTATGGTCTGTGAATACACCAGCAATCCCCCGGTCAAAAGCGCGAACGCGATCGCCAGCGGGCGCAGGCTCGGCGTTTGGTCGCGCCCGGCGGAGTCGGCCACGACGGACGGGTGGAATGACGTCTGACTTGTCAAGCCGGTTTCTCCCACACCAGCAAGGCGCGAGTCGCGTTCCACCGTCCGAGAGGGCCCAGCGCTCTTTCGCAGAAAGACGCGGCGCGGATCAACCGCCAGGGCAGCGGACGAGTGCGCTTGAACCCGAAGGTCGCCAGATAGGGCAATCCTAGAAAGCGCTCCAGCCGCGTCAGCCGGAGTACGCCCGGCTCGCCACCGTCATCACGAGCGTGATGCTGTACCAGCTTGTAAGGTATGGTCGCGTTCCCGTCGAACGCGTGCTTCCGGGCGGAATCGAAGGGGTGGCGCAGGTCGATGCCGAGCGTGCAGTCTTCGTGGTGGAAGTAGCGGTAGAGCAGATAGGAAAAAGGGGTGATCCAAGGCTCGATCATGGCCATCAATCCCGCGGGCACGAGCACGCGGGCGGCCTCGGCGATGAAGTCGAGCGGGCGGGGCAAGTGGTGCAGCACATCCAGCATGACCAAAGCTCCCACCGATTGCGATGGGAACGGCAGGGCACAAGCGTCGCACACCACATCCACGCAGCGGCTCGCGATCACGTCCGTGGCGATCAGCCCAGGATTGTATTCCTTGAAAAACCCCGGACCGGCTCCCAATTCCACCACCGGCGCCCGCCCCTGGACCACACGTAGCAGCTCGGCGAAAAACTCGTGATACACGGAGCGCAATTCCGGGCGGGCCGACCAGACGCGGCGGTGTTGCACGATGAGCTCCAGATCGGATGACGGCGGTGCCGCGGTCGACATAGAGGGCGAACTCACGCAATGAAGAACAGTTTTGCTGCCGCCCTGGCCGACATGCGCAGCAGAAGCCAGCCATCGGCAAAACGGTTGATTTTCGTGGCTCCATAGGTGCGTTGCCGGTACCGGATTGGCATCTCGACGATCTTCAGGTTCAGCTTGGCCGCCCCAAAAAGGAGGTCGAAATCACCGAAGGGATCAAGCTGCCCAAAATAGTCCCGATTCCTCGCCAGCTCCTCGTACCGGGACCGCCAGAGGACCTTGGTACCGCAGAGGCTGTCCTTGATCGGCTGGCCGATCAGCGCGCTCAACAGCAGAGCGAAAAAGCGATTGCCCAGCAGGTTGAGGAAACTCATGGCTTTGGGGTCCATCGTGTAAACCAGGCGGCAGCCATTGATGAACTCTCCCTTGCCACTGACGAGCGCTTGGTAGAAGTAGACAAGATCCTCTGGCGCCACGCTGACGTCAGCATCCAGAATCATCAGGATATCGCCCTGCGCCTTCGAGAAGCCCAACCGCACCGCATCGCCCTTGCCCCGGCCTTCCTGAACGAGCACGGTGATGTTCTTCTCGGGCGTCGAAGCGGCGATCCGCCGGCAGACCGCCAGGGTATCATCCTTGGAATGGCCCTCGACGAAAATCAGTTCTGTTTCGAGGCCGATCGAAGGCAGGCGATCGACAATCTGCTGGATGTTGCCGGCCTCGTTCCGGCAGGCGCAGATCACCGAGACCCGCGGCGGCACGGGCTCTTCACGGTACAGAGGCCGAGCGACCAGCCAGTTGGTCAGGCAAAGGTGGCGGACGACTGGCAGATGGGCCAGATACCGATTGGCCAGCGTGCTTAAGAGGGGTACTCGCTTGGGCATCAAAATCTGTTTGCGGGTCTGGATCACTTCGAAATCCGCAAGGTGGAGAAGGTTCACGACGTCTTCCACCGTGGTCCAGTTGAGCAGCGGCTGAGGGTACTTCAGGCCGAGCCTTTCCGCAGCGACCAGGATCGGTTGCCACGCCCGGCTGTACCAGTGCATCACGAGGCGCGTCTCCGGGTGGCACACAGACCGCAGCCGCTCGAAGACCAGGCGGATATCGAAAAGAAAGCCGGCCAAGTCCGAAAGCAGAATGTAATCAAACTTTTCGCCTCGCAGGTCCAGGGACTCGGCCGCCATTTGGTGGAACTCCAGCTTCGGGTACTTCTTCCGCGCCAGGCGGATCATCTCGCCCGAAATATCGACGCCGACGCCGCGCCGTGGCCGCGTGGCAGCGAGCAAGTCGCCCGTCCCACTCCCCACTTCCAGCACGCTCGATTCTTTGGGCACGTAGAAGCGCGCCAGCGATGCCAACGCACGGTGGTATCCGGCGTTCCGGCGCTGCCATTGTTCGACGGTGGCCGCGTAATGGTCGAAGAAAGCCGCCCACGATTCGAGATACTGCTCCATACTCGCCGGCAGACGATCCCTCCGTGCCTGCCTCGCCCATTCGGGGTGCGGCTGTCCGCTTTCCCCGCCTAAAGTCTGACCTGAAGAACTCATCCTCATCCTTGAGAGCACTCCTCTAGCTTTTCCATTCCGGAATTCAGAGACTTGCGGTGGCCCAAACCGGGGCGATCGCGACCCAGCGTGTAGCCGACGCCGATGCCGCTCCTAATCCTGTTCACCGAGAGTTTGGACGTATGTTTTGCCGTAGGGATAGAAGAGTTCCTTGCGGCCTTGCTGCCACGCCGCTTTGAGTTCGGGCGTTGTGATGTCCCAGTCCGGACGGCACTCTTTCAAAACAGCGCGAAGATCCTGGCGAAGATCTTCCAGAGTGGGCCGGCCGAAGAACCAGTACCCGTTATAGATCTTGTAGATGATGAGGCCGGGCTCGAGGACAATCACGTGGGGGATCATGGGATTGTGGGCAGGATCGGTGTACTCAGCGATGTCGAGATCTCTTTGCACGATGCGCCCCGCGTCAGAAAGGAAAGGCCAGTGGGCACCGACTCCACTGCGATATTCATTCGTCTCACTTATGTTGTCGGTGCTGATTGTGACAAGCCGGCAATAGGCAACCTCGAGCTCACGATGGAGTTCAACAAGCAATTCAGCCTGGCGGCGGTCCTTGGGGCAGAAACCTCCACGGCTGAGGACTAGAACCATTGGATATTGGCCTTGCAATTCAGAAAGCTTCCGGCGTTTCGCGGTGTGGTCGGAAAGCTCATAGTCGGGGAAGATAGCCCCTTTCACAATGTCAGGTCGCATATGAAATCCTCCACCGCTGGATACGAGTCGTCACGATGCCGGCTCCCCGCTGCTGGCTACCAACGGCCAGCATGGGCCCCGCCGTCCACGTGCAGTACTTCTCCGGTTACCTGACCTGCTTTCGCCAGGTAGAGAACCGCATCAACGACGTCTCCCACGCCCACGATTTTCCCCATTGGCTGAAACGTCTTGAGAACGTCCTCGGGGTCTCCCTCATGCAGTGGCGTTTCCACAACGCCGGGGGCCACGGCGTTGAAGCGGATACCGTCTTTTGCATACTCGATGGCGAGGCTCCGGATTACGGCATTCAAGCCCCCCTTGGTCATCATCGAAACCGAGGCATTGACGCCGGCCACTGGCTGATCGACCAGCGCGGCCGTGATGTTCACAACGCTCCCCGATTTCTTTTTCAGCATCTGTTGCACCGTGAGCTGAGTGATGTAGAGGAATCCCAGCAGGTTGGTCGAGACCAAGGCACTGAAGTCCTCGGTCGTAAATTCCGTGAAAGGTTTGGTGCGAAATATTCCGGCGTTATTCACCAGAACATCGACGGTCCCGAAGTGCTCGATCGCCGCTTCGACCGCTCTGGAAGCGGTCTCCTGCTTGCCGATATCGCCATCGACGAGAACCAGGCTCGGTGAGGCAGTCAACGATCGGCTGGCATTAAGAGACGTCGCGAGGACGTTGTACCCTTCGTTCAGGAAGGCTTTGACCAAACCCGCACCAATGCCCTGCTGCGCTCCCGTGATGATTGCTGTCTTGTTGGCTGACATATCGTATCCCGTTGTTCTAGGGGTTCGAACGCCCTGCGCCAGGAACTTTCAACGAGAATCGGCAAAGCCTCGGACCAATGCGGCGATCTCATCTGCAGCCGTGTCCAACGCGAAATGGCCGGCGTGAGCCCACGGTCAAGAAAGCGTTGACCGTTATGGCTACCAACTGCGTGTTGGCCGATTTACATCGTCAGGACCACGCGGAACTGTGCGTTGCCGCTCATCATGCGCGCGTAAGCCTCAGCCGCCTTCTCGAGCGGATAGGTTTCAATCATGGGACGCACACCGGTCAGTTCGGCGAAGCGCAGTGTGTCCTCGGCATCAGCCGGTGTTCCGGAGGCCCAGCCTTCAATGTTTCGAGTTCCAGTAATAAGCTGGACCGGTGTGACCTCAATGGGATCAAAAGCCACACCCACCACCATGAGCTTGCCGTTCGGCGCCAGACCGTCGATCAGCTCCGACATCGCTTTCGAGCTTGGGGCTGTCGCCAGAATGACCTGGGCGCCGCCCAGTTTTTGCAATGCCTCTGCGGCGTTCGTCGATTTGCTATCGATGTAGACGTTCGCTCCGAGTTTCTTGGCAAGCGCTGCGTTCTCGGACCCGCGCCCGATCGCCGCGACCTTGTAGCCAAACTTGTTCGCGAATTGAATTCCCAGGTGACCCAGACCGCCGATACCCAGCACCGCCACCAGGTCGCCAGGGGACGCACCGCTGTGCCGCAACGCGTTGAAGGTGGTAATTCCGGCGCAGAGCAGCGGTGCTACTTCGGCGTCGCGCAGAGATTCCGGTATCGCCGTCAGCGCTTCTACCGGAGCCACCATGTACTGCTGGTATCCGCCGTCATAGCTGATGCCCGCAATTTTCAGATTGCTGCAATTGCGAAAATCTCCGCGCCGGCACGAGAGGCACGTGCCGTCGTGGCCGCCGTGCCAGCCGACACCGGCGCGCTGCCCCTTCTTCCACTCGGAAACACCGGCACCGAGTTCATCGATGATGCCCGCGACTTCGTGTCCTGGAACACGGGGATACTGAATTCCCGGCCACTGACCTTCTTTCGTGAGCACGTCACTGTGGCAAACGCCACAGGCTTGCACCTTGATGCGCACGTGTCCCACCTCCGGCTTGGGAATCTCGCGCTCGACGATCTGGAAATCGGCTCCCGGCTTGGGAACCTGCGCCACCCTCATAGGTGCCATTGCGACCTTTGTAGTTGCCATGATGCCTCCTTTGAATTCTAAACATCAGTGATGGAAAAACACCTGTTCACACGCTGACCGGGCATTGCTTCGCCGCGCCGTCTCTTAGCCCGTTACCTCGAAGATGACCTCCAGCTCGACGGGGGTGCCGAGCGGAAGGCTTGCGACGCCATAAACCAGGCGGCAAGGGTTCTTCTCTTTTCCGAACACGTCCTGCAGCAACTCTGAAGCGGCATCCGCGACTTTCGGCTGATCGCGGACATCTCCCGAAGTGGCTACCGACACGCCGAGCCGGACGACCCGGGTCACTTTGTCGAGCGATCCCAAATGCTGCCGCGCGACCGCCAGAACGTTGAGCGCCGCGAGGCGGGCCGCTCTCCGCCCCGCTTCCACATCGAGCTCCGCTCCGACGCGCCCAATGAATTTCGCCGCCCGGCCTTCCGTGGGAAGCATCCCGGTAAGAAAAAGCAGATTGCCCGTCTGCGCTGCTTCCGCATAAGTGCCGAACGGCTCAGGCGGCACGGGTAGTTTGATGCCAAGTTCTTTCAAACGCTGCTCGGCACTGGCCGGCCGGGAGTCCTCGCGGGCTACCATTTGCTCTGTCGAATTTGCATTCGTTTATCCCTTCTTCCCGTGGATCTTACAAAGGCAACCCGAAACGCTCCGCAAAGCTCGTCATTCGTGGCTCACGGCAGCCTGGTGGACGCCTTGGCTTGCTTGAGGATCGGGTC
>DATDGP010000373.1:0-8080 GCA_036522035.1 Terriglobales bacterium | reverse complement strand
GATTTCGGATACGCCCCTACATCCGTCACGCGGTATTTCAACAGCACACACGAGATCCCCTTGGGCGTCAGCCAATCACAGACCTCCGTGCCTTCAAGATCGATGGCCAGACCCTGATAGCCCCCACCAGGGAAGACGACGACCGCTGCGCCCGTATTCTTTCCCTGTGGCGAATAAACCGTCATCGTAGGTTGCGTTACGTTGCTCACCCCCCACCGCTGGCCTCCCGGCAACCAGCCACTCCTTCCCCGTGGTCCTAGCAACCTCCGCCCCGGCGACAGGCTGCGCATCAGGCACAGCTCCCGGCCATATCGGCACTTGCCTATGACCCGGAGAAGGTGGCCAGGCAATCTGCTGCGCGCTCAGCCCGTCAAACGCAAACACAACACAGAGAGCAAAAAACAAAGGCTTCATCACAATCCTCACAGCCAAACAGGCGTCGTCGTGCTTCTGCACAACCGTCGAGGACAGCCGATCAACTCCCAACGTCCCCCGCCATCGTGCATGTGGAGTCCTATAGGCGGGCGACCAGTTGTTTCTGGGCAATGTAGTCCTCGACCACCACGGCGGCATCTTTCTTCGCACCGTCCACCGCGTAGTTCATGCGTCGCATGTCTTCGGCACTGATGCGGCCACTCAGCCGCGCAAGCGCCCCAGCCACCCCCGGTCGGTCGAGGACCTCAGGACGAACGATAGGAACGGCGTCATAGGGCGGGAAATAGCCAGCATCATCTTCGAGCACCACCAGGCCGAGAGCCTCGATAAGGCCGTCCGTATTGGAACCGGCAACGACGTCAACCTGGTGGTTTTCCAGCGCGCGGTAGAGCAGACCCAGGTCCATCACCCGCGGCACCCCAGCGAAATTGAGCCCGTATCGCTTGGCCAGTCCCTGGTAGCCGTCAGGCCGCTCCAGGAATTCGTAGCCAACGCCCATGCGCAGGGTAGGGGCGAAGGGCGCTAGCTGCGACAGACGCGATATTCCGAATCGAAGGGCGTCGGCGCGGCGCATAACGATCGCAAAACTGTTGTCAAAACCGAGCGAAGGCAGGACCGTGAGTCCGAACCTTCTAGCATACTGGTCTTTCACGAACTCATAGACTGCGGCATGGCCCGCAGGAACATTCTTTTCTTTCAGGATCGCAGCCAAGGCAGTACCGGTGTACTCCACGTACATGTCGATACGCCCGGCGAGCAGCGACTGATGGCAGATGTAGCTTCCCGCGAGGTAGAAGCGCCGCTCGACTGAATAATGGACAACGGGCTCGAGCACCTGCGCTAGCAGCTCGCCGAGAATCAGTTGTTCGGTGAAATTCTTGGAGCCAATGGCGATTCCCCTCGCGCGTTGGCAGCCCGCGATCATCGCGGTTGCGGCCAGCCCGGCAAGAAATCTTCTTCGCTCCATTCTCGCCTCCGTTCAGTGGCGCGCCGGCGCCAGCGTGCGCTGCAGCAGCCCCAGCAAGAGGTATGCCCCCAGAGCAATCGCCGCCGCGGGCCCCGCGCCGGCAAGGATTACGTTGTTGTCCACCATGTTCAGGCCGCGGAAGATGAACTCACCCAATCCTCCAGCACCGATAGCGGCGGCAATCGTGGCCAGGCCCACGGTGCTCACGGTGGCGACGCGAATCCCTGCGACAATTACAGATGACGCCAGCGGCAGCTCCACATGCCAAAGAAGCTGGCGGCGTGTAAGCCCCATGGCGGTCGCGGCTTCACGCACCGGGGGATCGATGCCGATGATGCCGACGTAAGTGTTCTGGATGATCGGCAGCAATGCGTAGAGAGTGAGCGCGAAGATGGCCAGGCGGTCGGCGCGCGCACCCAGCCAGGGCAGCGGCAGCAGTAGCCCGAAGAGTGCGAGGCTGGGGATGGTCTGAATTATGCTGTTGGTGCCGAGCACCAGGTTCTTCCAGCCGGGCCTCCGGGTGAGAAAAATGCCCAGAGGAACACCGATCACGATGGCCAGCAACATGGAGATCCCCACCAACCACAGGTGTTCGCCGGCGAGCCGCAACACCTCGCGGTGGTGAGAGAGGATGAACTGGCTCGGATTATCGAAGATGAGCAGAACCATAGGAGCGTCCGTCCGCGCGTTCAGGATTGAAAGACTTGTTGCATGGACCGGTAAGCGTCGACATAGGGCTTGACGGCGGGATCGCTCGATGAAAGGAACTCCCGCGGCGCGTAGATGCCGCGCAGGGCTCCCGCGTCCATGAGGGCGATCCGGTCACCGAGCATCAGGGCCTCGCTTACATCGTGGGTCACGAACACCACGGTCTTGCTCAACCGCTTATGGAGCTGCGAGAACTCCTTTTGCAACTCGGCGCGGGTGATGGGATCGAGAGCACCAAAAGGCTCGTCCATGAGGAGAATTGGCGGATTAGCAGCCAGAGCCCGCGCCAGGCCGACGCGCTGCCTCTGTCCCCCGGAAAGCTCGTGAGGATAACGCGTCGCGAATTCCCCAGCCGGCAAGCCCACCATGTCCAGAACCTCCCGGACCCGCGCCCGGATTTTCTCCCGGTCCCACCTTTCGAGCCAGGGAACAAGGGCTACGTTGTCCCACACGGTGTAGTGAGGGAAGAGCCCGCCTTCCTGGATGGCGTAGCCGATGTTCCGGCGAAGGCGAATCAAATCCCAATCCTGGAGCGGGCGACCGTCGACCGAAATGTGGCCCTGGCTCGGGGTAAGCAGTGAGTTGATCAGCTTGAGAGAAGTTGTCTTCCCTGATCCACTTGGCCCTAACAACATGAGAATCTCGCCGCGACGGACGCTAAGGCTGAGATCGGCAAGAAGCACCCGATTTCGCTCGGTCCGGTACTGAACGTGGACGAATTCGATAGCTGGTGAGTCGCTCATCACCCGCATCCGCAGATGGAGTATCCCGCCTTGCCCGTCCAGCCTAGCAGACGTAGGCGCGATTGGCGACTGCGCTCGTCGAGGGCAACTAGAAGGCGTACCCTCTTTTGATCATTTGCTGGAGCCGGTTGCAATAACCGCGGCTCGAGGAGAGCTTGGTGCCGCCTTTGAGAATCACGATGTACTCGCCGTTTTCACAAGTCTCAAGTTCTTTAATCTTTCCGATATTAACGACCCTTGAGCGATGAATGCGCACGAATTCGGCCTGGTTCAGGCGATCGGCGATGCGGCCTATACCGGCTCGGGCCACGTACGATTCGGCTCCCATATGGAACCTGACGTAGTTGCCGCTGGCTTCAATCCACTCAATCTCGGCGGTATCCAGAAATACGAGACGGCGGCTGGACTTGATGATAAGGCGATGTGTGTCCGGCAGAGTTTCCGCCTGCTGTTGGGTGAGTGCTTCTTGGCTGGCGGTGTATTGAGATGCAGGCGGTCGCCCGTTGGTCGAGAGGTCATCCAGCTTCGACATAGCGATGGTTATCCAGTCTTCGACTGCAGCACAATCTCAAGAGAGCACACGGCTGCGGACCAGCAGTCACTCCACCATCGCGCCTGGTGTTTCGGGCCTGCCCGGTGGTTGGACGGGCTATCGCGAGAAACGTAAGCTGAATTGAGTAAACATCGTCGGACTGGCCCGCCCTATTCCGGAGTCGGACAGGCTCAACACGCGCAGTTGTTCATCCCCGACGAGCGGACGAAGAGCCCCCGGGGTGAACCGTCATCTCCGCTGCGGCCGGCTGGGTGCCTGGTTCTGCGGGGGTGCGCCACGACCGCAGGTTGTAAGCATAAATCGCGAGGCAGAAGACGTTGGCCGGTACCAGCCCCCACTGCCCGGTGCGCAGCCCGATCACGCAGATGACCATGCTGTTCAGTCCGGCCACGACCCACCCCTGCCACATGCGGCGTCCGACCAGCACGGTGGAGGCAATCGTCAACAGGCAGGAGATGTAATCGAGATGGAGAGCCGTGACCAAGGAAAACCCGTCATTCCTATTCATACGACAGGCCGGCCTCGATAAGTATCGGAGAAAGACTCTAGCTGCTTAGATGATTATGCTGGTGACTTAGGTCACTTCGGCGGCGAACCAGGGAGAAGCTTTTTAGCCCGATGCGACGGCATGTCTTTCCGGATCCTTTTCAAACGTCTGTTTACAGCCCTCGCAGCAGAAATAAAACCACGATCCCGCGTATTCGGATTTGTGGAGGGCTGTCGCGATATCAATCGCCATGCCGCAGATCGGGTCTTTGGTTTCCTTTGCCCGCCAATGGGCTGCCATCGCCCTTTCCCGTGACACGGAGCGAGCGCGCCGTACCTGAACGATCTCGGCCAGAATGCTGACCGCAATCTCCTCCGGCGATTCGGCCCCGAGATCGAGACCGGCCGGAGCTTTCACGCAGCGGAGCTTGTTGGAAGCAACTCCTTTCTCGCGCAGATAACCCGAGATCTTAGCGGCCTTCGTCTTGCTCGCCACAAAAGCGACGTAAGGCGCGCCCGCAGCTGACGCGTTGACTGCTGCCTCGAGGGCCTCCTCATCACCTTCACCCTGAGTGGAGACGACCAGATAAGTCCGGGAGGTGATCGTGACCCGGCCAAGATCAAAGTTCTTGGATTGAATAACCGCAAAATCGGCGAAATCCTCGGCTTCAGCGGCGGAGACGACAATTGAAACGTCGTACCCCACGTTGCGTGCTAACCGGGCCAGCGTCCGCGCCACCGGCGATTTGCCCAGGATCACCACATGAAGATTGGGCACCACGGGCTCAATATATATGTCCAAAGCTCCGCCGCTCTGGCAGGTCATGGTGTAGTCCACCACTCCTTCTTCTCCCCCGGCCGCAGGACTGATGCGAACCAGTCTCGGCTTACCGTCCGCGAGCGCTTTCAATGCCTCGCGAATCACCACCGGCTGGGCGCAACCGCCGCCGATCCAGCCGGTGAGCTTGCCATCGGCGTGGATGATGGCCTTGTCGCCAGGTTTTCCCGAAGTGGGTGGTGTACATCGCACCACCGTGGCCATCACGAAGCTTTCGCCACGAGCCACGAGTTCTGACGATTGTTTCAGCAATTCATCAAGCATCGGTGGTTACCGCTTCACAGTGATTTGGATGCTGCGGTCTTCGCCGCCGCTCGAGATGACGTTCGAGCTCCAGCAAACTGAGCAGATTATGCGCTGGGGCGAAAATGTCGATGAAGGGCAAAGCTGCGCTCATACCGAGAGTGACCGGCTGATAGTCCGCCGAGCCCAGCAGTGGGTTCAACCAAACCAACAGACGGCTGCGGCGGCGAATCGCCCCCAGCTCGCGGGCAAGAATTAGGGGTTCTCCGGTGTCCCATCCGTCGCTCAGGACCATGACCAGTGTGTCGCGCGAAAGAAGCCTCCGGGCGAACCGCGCGTTGAATTCCAGCAGCGACTCGCCGATCTTGGTTCCTCCGGCCCAACCCGTCGACTCGTCGGACAACAGCGCCAAGGCTTCTTCGAGATTCTGCTCACCGAGCGCCCGTGTGATCTCCTGAAGCCGCGTGCTGAACACGAATGTGTTCACGCGGCGGAACTGCTTCTCAAGCGCATAGGCGAATCGCACGAGAAACAGGCTGTAGGCGTTCATGGACCCGCTGACATCGAGCAGGATGACCAGGCGCGCTCGCTGGATCCTTCTTCCTTTGCGGCTCAGAGTGATTGCGTCACCGCCCCGGCTGATGCTGCGGCGGATCGTCCGACGCAGGTCGACCGGCCCACGCGGCTCGCAAGACTTCAGTCGCCGCGACAGACGCCACGCCATGCGCCGCAACAACAGCGCTGCCAGGCGCTCCAGCTCTCTCAAGTCATTCTGCGGGACTTGCGAGAAATCGACCCTCCGCAGCCTCTCGAAAGCCGTCGCTCCAGTAACGGCCTTGCCTTCACCTTCTTGGGATCGTGCTTCGCCCGCTAGACCCATGAGCTCCACGGTTGTGGTCTGCCGGCGGCTGAGGGATGCCCGCGATTGGTTCTCGCGGCCAATTTCGCCGGGAGTTCTGCTTAGGCTCCAGAAATCTTCGAACAGAGTATCAAAGATGTCCCAATCTTCTTTCGACGAACACAAGACCGCGCGCAGAGCCAGCTTCACGGTCTCGCGATTCTCCAGTCCAACGGTGCCGACAGCCTGTAGAGAGGCTAGTGTCTCCTTCACGCCGCCGGAAAGCCCGTGATCACGAGCAAAGCGGCAGAATTCGACGATCCTGGTGGTGGTCCGGCTTGGCGATTCGTGCGACATTCTTTTTGGCGACGACAGAGGTCTGTCGCCGGTGCTCCCGTAAGGTTAATCCGTCGGCAGCGGAGTCTGTTTTTCGAGCAAGGGATGCTCGGAATCAGACCTCGCTCGGTGTGGTCAACCATTCGTGACTCTGGCCTTCAGGTAACTTGTGAAAGAATGTTTTCAATCCCCGCATTCCTGATGCGCGCCGTGTCCCCGACGTCCTTCGACAGGCAGCCGAGTGTGGCTTCGACCGCGTCCCTATCGAGCGTGTGCGCCCCGAGTGCGGCCAGTGACTGGGCCCAGTCGAGAGTTTCGGCGATCCCCGGCGAACGGCTCAAGTTCAGTCCGCGGAGCGCCTGCACGAAGCCCACCACTTGCCGGCTCAGCTCGTGCTCGATCTCGGGCAGCCTCACTGAAACGATTTTCAACTCTTTTTCGACGCTGGGATAGTCGATCCAGTGGTAGAGGCACCGTCGTTTCAGCGCCTCGCTCAGCTCGCGGCTGCGGTTCGACGTAAGCACAACATACGGAGGATGCTTCGCCCGAATCGTTCCCAGCTCAGGAATACTGATCTGGAAATCGGAGAGCAACTCGAGTAGAAAGGCTTCGAAGGCTTCGTCAGCGCGGTCCACTTCGTCGATCAACAGGACTGGCGAGATGGTCTCGGCCCGGACGGCCTTGAGCAGTGGGCGCTCCAGCAGGAAGTCGGGGCCGAAGATGAATCTTTCCTTCTCCGCGATGCTCGGGCTCTTGCCGTCGTCGTCTCTTTCTTGGAGTTTGATGGCGAGCAGTTGTTTCTGATAGTTCCACTCGTAGACGGCAGAGTTCACGTCCAAGCCTTCATAACACTGCAGTCGGATAAGCGGCGCTCCCAAAAAACTAGCCAGGACCTTCGCGACCTCGGTCTTGCCCAGACCGGTATGGCCTTCGATCAGAATAGGAGTCCCCAGCTTGGTCAACAGGAACACAACCGTAGCCAATCCGCGGTCGGCAATGTAGGCCAAATCTTCAAAACCGCGCAGCACTTCGCTGACGTCGTGGATCGTCTTGCCGTGGGGATGAGTGGGCAGGGTCATGGCTAGCCACCGGACTGCTTCGTATCTTCTCCTTCTTCTTCATCGTCGGCCTTGCCCGAATCTGGTTTGTCGCTGCGCCGGGTGACCGCAGCCTTTAGCGCGGAGAAGGCCACGGAAACAGCGCTTACAGGCTTGGGACCAACGGCCTCGCTGCCTTCTTGGCCAGTCTGGCCGGACGATTCCTCGAGTTTCTGCCGGAAGTTCGTGCTGAATTGCTCGAACATGACGTTTGAAACTTCCTGGATGACGCGCGCGCCCATCTGCGCCAGAATGCCGACCACGTTCAACTCGGAGACGCTCACGACTTCAGAGCGCCCGTCAGCCATCGCGCTGACCTTGCCGGTCATCTTCATCGACGCGCCGCCCTTGCCGCGGATGTCCGTACCTTTGCCGAGAATCTCGATCTCGTGCGCCTGCTCGTCGAGGCGCAAGATCTCGACTTCACCCCTATAGTCGGTGACGCTGGGCCCGACCTTCACGCGGATGGAGCCCTTGTAGTGGCGATCATCGGTCTGCTCGCTAATTTGCGCTCCCGGGACACAGGTGACCACCTGCCTGGGGTCGCTCAGGAACGCCCAAACCTTATCGATTGGCTCCCCGACCTGAAAGATCTTCTCGATCTTGACTGGCATGAGACGCTAGCCGGCGACTCCTTTCTCTTTAAGGATATTCCAGACTTTCCACGGCGTGATGGGCATATCGATGTGGCGCACGCCCAAATGCGAGAGTGCGTCGACCACAGCGTTGACGAAAGCAGCGGGCGAGCCCACGTTGGGCGATTCGCCGATGCCCTTAGCGCCAAGCGGATGATGCGGCGAAGGGGTGACCGTCTTGTCCGTCTCCCACACTGGCGT
>DATDGP010000372.1:0-16387 GCA_036522035.1 Terriglobales bacterium | reverse complement strand
GAGCAGGCAGGTATTTCATGAGGCCTCCAGGGGAAAGGGGAATTATAGATGCGCGGGATTAACATTCTTGGTTTTGTTGCCGGAACTTTGACAACCCTTTCTTTCCTGCCTCAGGTGCATAAGGCATGGACCACCCGACGGTGTGACGATCTCTCCCTGGGCATGCTCCTGGCTTTCGGCGGCGGCGTTCTTTTGTGGATGATCTATGGCTTCTGGCTGAATGCCGCGCCGATCATCCTGGCCAACTTGATCACGCTGGCCTTGATTCTGGTCCTGATCGTTCTCAAGGCGCGTTTTCGCAGTGCCGGGTGACTCCCCGGCGTACTGCCGTTCCGCACTCCATCGCCGCCGGTGGCAGCTTTCTGTCTTTTCCCGTACTACTCTTCCTGGGCATACCCTCGGTGATGGCCAATGCCACCAACACAGTAGCGCTGTGGCCGGGAACCATCGCTTCCACGGGCGCCTATCGCAAAGCGTTGAGTGTCGTGCTGCTCCGTCGCATGACGCCGTTGATTGTGGCGACCCTCGCCGGCAGCCTGCTCGGCGCGCAACTCTTGTTGCACACTCGTCCCACCACCTTCGACCATATGGTTCCCGCCTTGCTTCTCGCCGGGACGCTGCTTTTCAGTTTCCGCCATCGCACCGCAGCGTGGGTCAGCCGAAGGCGTCAGGAACGCGTCCCCTCGGCGTCGCAAGTGACGGCCATCGCCCTGGCACAAGGTCTGCTGGGCATGTATATCGGATACTTCGGCGCTGGAGTCGGCATTCTCATGATGCCCTTGCTTTCGCTGATGGGCGTGGATGACATTCATTCCATGAGCGGCCTGCGCACGCTGATTGTCACCTGCGGCAACGCCGTGGCGGTGAGCGTGTTCGTCTTGGCCAACGCCGTGGTCTGGCCGCAAGCGCTGCTGATGATGGCGGGCGCCATCGCCGGTGGCTACGCTGGTGCCCTTTTTGCACAGAAGCTTCAGCCGCAGACGGTGGGCTACCTGGTGATCGCAATCGGCTGGGCCATGAGCCTATACTTCTTCTGGAAAACATACTTCGATCACTGACGCCGTTAGCCCGAGCGAAGGGTTCCCGCTCGCAAACCCTCATGGCACAGATCAAGAATCGCCGTAATCGCACGTGATCGCGCAGAATCCCACAGCAGTCCGCCCCCAATCGGCGAGCCCTCGACCGCGCATCCCTCACCGCTCGGTCTCCTTCGCAAGCCGGGATTCGCCGATGACATCCGTTGGCTGATCGGCACTATCTACATCGCCGAATATCCACCATCGACCGGGTAGGCGGCGCCGGTGATCCACGATGATTCTTCGCTGGCCAGAAAAACTGTGAGACCGGCGATGTCCTCAGGCTGGCCGAATCGGCCAAGCGGATGCAGGGCCAGGCGCTGCTTGCGGGTCGCTTCATCCATCTGGAAAGCTATGACCATCTCTGTTTCGACAATCCCCGGGCAGATGCAGTTCACGCGAATCTTGTCCGGGGCAAGGTCCAGCGCCATAGCGCGAGTCATGGCCAAGACCGCGCCCTTCGAGGCCGCGTAGGCCACGCGGTTACGCGCGCCCACAAAACTCAACACCGACCCGATATTAAGGATGGAGCCTCCCCCGGCGGCACGCAGATGAGGTAGCACGGCGCGGGTGAGCAACCACATGCCGCGTACGTTGATGTTAAAAGTCTGGTCCCACTGGGTTTCGGTGAGCGACTCTGCGGATCCGGGCAGAAGAACGCCGGCATTGTTTACCAGGATGTGAATCGCGTGAAAGCGGTCGAGGGCGGCCGCGACCAGCACGTTGATATCCTGAAGGTTGGCGACGTCGGCGGCCACCGGAAGACAGGCAGCGCCGATCTCGGTGGCTACGCGATCGAGTTTTTCGCGATCGCGCCCGGCAATGGCAACCTGTGCTCCTTCGCGCGCCATGGCCACGGCGATGGCATGCCCGATGCCGCTGCCGCCTCCGGTGACGACGGCAATCTTTCCCGCTAAGCGCATGGCCGGGATTGTACTCCCGGCCGATCCTTGGGAACAGCTACGACTGGATTGGGGGCGCGGCGGGCTTGCAGGGACATTTGGTTTCCAACCAAGCTACTTCACCGCCTCGACCGGCAGGCCAAAGGGCGCCAGCGCTTCACGAATAACCTTCTCTTCGCCCACCGCCACGATAGTCATGCGCGACGCGGGCCAGTATTTCTTGGCCGCCGCATCCACGTCTTCCGGGGTGGCAGCGTTGACCTTCTTGCCGTAGGTCGAGATTCCGTCCGGGGGCAAGCCGTTGAGCCACAGAGAGGCCAGCTCAGCGGCTACGGAGTCGCGCGATTGCAGCGAGATAGCTTCAATGCCGAGTAGAAACCGTTTGGCGCGGCTGAGCTCTTCTTCCGTCGGGCTGGTGGTGACCATGCGGTTCAACTCATAGTCGATTTCATTCAGGCTGGCTCCGGTGACCGCGTTGCGAACGTCGGCCTGGGTACGAACAATCCCCGCCTGGCGTAAGGTCTGAACGCCGGAACCCGGACTGTAGGTATAGCCTTTGTCCTCGCGAATGTTAGCCACCAGGCGCGACGAGAAGGTTCCGCCATAGACGGCGTTGGCAACTTCGGCGGCCTCATAGTCCGGATCGCCGCGCAGCGGGCCGAAGGCGGCAAGCACCAGGGTAGTCTGCACCGAATGGGGCCGGGCCACGAAGTAAGCGCTGTGCGGAGCCGGAACCGCAGGCTTGGCATTGACGGTCGCCGGCGAAGTGGCAGGCGCCTTCCATCCGGCGAGTTTGTCCCTGATCAGTGCGCTCATCCTCGCGGGATCAAAATCGCCCACCGCCACCAGGAGCGCTTGATCGGGACGGAAGCGACGAGCATATTCTTGGCGTAGTTCCGCAGCGTTCATCTGGGCGACGGAATCCTGGGTCGGCGAGATCACGCTGTACGGACCGGTGCCAAACAAGACGCGAGCTAGCGCCCGATTTGCCTGAAATCCCGGTTGCGCCTCGCGCTCGCGCAGCGATTCGCTCAAGTTGCTCTTAGCCAGAGTGACCTCGTTGTCCGGAAACGAAGCGTTCTCGAGAACGTCAGCCAGCAAGCTGACCGCAGCTTCGCCCTTGGAGGAAAGCACGCTCGTCGAAATCACGGTTCGGTCGCGATTGGCATCTGCGTTCAGATCTCCGCCAGCGGCCTGAATCTCTTCCGCAATCTGTTTGGCGCCGCGGGTCTTGGTGCCCTGGGTGATAGTTCGGCTAAGGAGTTCGGACATCCCGGGACGGTTCGCGGGATCGTTAGCGAGTCCTCCCAATACAGCGATGCTGAAAGAAATCTTGGGCAGGCCGGGTTGCGCTACCAGCCACACCGTAAGACCGTTATCGAGCCGGGAAGCCCTCACGTCAGGGAGCTGAAGCGCGGGCTGAGGACCGTAAGATGGAAGATCTTTAGGTAGCGGCTGTTCTTTTTGCGCATGTGCGGCGGCTGCGAACACCAGAGCCAAGATGAACGTCACCAGCCTTTTCATGGTCTTCATGGAACACGTTGTCATTGTGCACCTCCGGTAGCGGCGGTCTTGTCTGGCGGCGCCGGCACGCGATTGATGATAGTGCGATTGGATGGGACCAGATATTTCGCGGCAAAATTCTTCACTTGCTCCGGAGTCACTTTGGCGACGCGATCGGGAATCTCATACACGCTGTCAAAACTGCCTTCAAACAACACGGCGTGCGACAGTGCGGATGCCCGGTTGATGGGAATCTCCAAGTTGTCATACCAATCGGAACGCATCTTGGCGGCGATGCGCTCCACTTGCTCGCGGGTCGGACCTTTCTTGGCCAGCTCGGCGATGGTGGCATCGTAGGCGCTCAGGACTTGATTCAGGCTGACCTTGTCAGGGTAGACGATAAACGACGTCATTAGAGTGGGGCCGTTGTACTCAAAGGCGTTGCCGAGCGGCCAGTTGTCGCCGCCGCCAACCGAAGCAGCCACCTGCTTCTCTTTGACCAGTGCCTGATAAAGGATTGAGGCGTCTCCGTTGTGCAGAAGTTCGGCCGTGACGGCGCCGACAATCGCATCCGGCGAAGTCCGGGGCGGCATGCGATAGCCGATGGCGAGGGCGGGAACGTTGGCCAGCTTGTCGGTCTCGGTGAAGCGGCGCTCGCTTTTCTGCGCCGGCTCGCTGAAATCGGCCTGCTTAGGGGGAGGTCCAGCGGGCACGGAAGCAAGATATTTTTCGACCTTGGCAAAAACGTCGGCAGTATTTACATCGCCGACAATGGCCAGCACGGCGTTATTCGGAACATAGTATTGCTGATAAAACTTCTTCACGTCCTCGATGTTAGCCGCGTCCAGGTCTTTGAAATCACCGTAAAAATTGTGGGAGTTGGGATAGGTGTCGAACGCCTTTTGGGGAAGGTCGAGCCAGTAGAAGGATCCGTAGGGCTGGTTGAGCACGTTGACCCGGACCTCTTCTTCCACCACGTTACGCTGGTTGTCTAGATTCTTTACCGAGAAATCGAGGGCTTTCATGCGATCGGCTTCCAGCCACAACATGGGCTCCAGCACGGAGATGGGCCCCGACTCGATGTACTCGGTAAAGTCATAGCGCGTGTCGCCGTTGTTGAAACCGCCGCCGCCTTCAATGACGCGGTCGAACACGCCCTTGGGCGAGACCGGTGTGCCCTCAAACATCATGTGCTCGAACAGGTGGGCAAACCCGGTGCGCCCCTCGGGCTCAAGGCGGAAGCCGATGCCGTAGCTGAGGCACAGGCCGAAGGTTGGCGCCGAGTGGTCCTCGGAGACCACCACGACCAGGCCGTTGGCGAGCTTCTTCATCGCCGTCGGCGCTTTCCATTCCTGGGCCTGCGCCACAAAGGCCAAGCCAAGAAGCGCAACCCTGACTGCGAAACGAATCAAAAATCTCATGAGAGGGAATTCTCCTGCGTTTTAGACGGACACGTCGGCCTTTAGAAAGTGCGGCACTCGGAACATTTTACGATAATTTGCGAATCTTAGAGCGCCAGCGACAGTTTAGTGAGCGCTGGGTGTCGCCGTGGCCGGCGTCAGGCGCCCAAAGGCATGGACATTGATCTCCACCTTGTCACTGACGCGCAGGATGAAAGTGCTGGGGTTCTTTACCCCCCAAGTCTCGTAAGGCACAACGAAGGCAGTGTCGACAGAGCCTGCACCGTGCTGAAGCCATAGGTCGATGGTCAGGATCATGGGGTGCGACTGGCCGTGGAGAGCCAGCAGGCCATCAACCGTGACCTGAGACTTGCCATCTCGAGCTACCGTGCCCTTGATGTGCTTTGGGGTGAAAGCGATATCAGAGTACATGGAGCTCTCCAGGTTCTCTTTGTGCATTTTCTTATCCCGACTGGAGTTGCCACTTTCACCGCTGAGCGCGTCCACCACCAGTTCGCCACTGGCCTCGCCCGTCGAATCATCGAACCGAATGCTGCCGCGCTTGAGGTTGAAGCTACCATGGACCGTATGCAAGACGGTTCCCAGAGTGAAAGCAATCTTGGTCTGCGCGGGATCGAGCTCGAAGGTTCGCGGCTGGGCGCGAACCTTCGCAGTGCAAACCAAGACAATTGTCAGGATAGAGATACGAAAGCGGGTGGTATAGAACATATCTGATTTGTGGTTACCCTTCCATTCTAGGCTGCCAGTAACCGCCAGCCCAAGTCGAGCAGTCCGCGCGCGCCGAAATGCTTAAGTTGGAGTTCCCCCACGTGAACGGCGAGCAGCCGTTCAAACAATTCCGGCTGTTTCGACAAAGCCAGCAGGGTGCGACGGCGGATGGAAGGGCTGGCGTCAAGAAGCAGCATGGTGCGCGACATAAATTCGGGCAGATGGCTGATGCTGCGATGCGCGGTAGCGTAAGCGGCAAGATCGCCCGCAACCAGGGCCGGAGCAAGAGCCAGCGCCTGCCGAAAACCCAAAGCTAGACCTTCGCCGGTAATCGCGTCCACTGATCCTGAAGCCTCGCCTACCAAGGCTACATTGTTCCGGCAAACGCGGCGCAGCCGCCGCGAAATGCTCAGCGCGCCGCGAATATCGCTCGCCGGCGCTGCGCCGGCCAGCCGCTCCCGAAGTTGCGGAAAGCCGGCAAGCGCAGATCCGAACGACGGCCAACGCTGGCGCGAGATGATGGCTACACAGATCATATCTAGGCCCACGGGGGTGACGTAGGCCTGACCTTCGTTGCCCCAATAGATCTCAACGTACTCGCTCCAACGGCGCACGCGGTAGTGCCGGCGCATCGAGAAACGCACGGCGCGAGTCTGGCCGGGGGACAACCCAGCCCATTCACGCACGCGGGAGTTCTGGCCGTCGGCCCCGATCAACCAGCGGCTCCTTACGCGGGCCCCGTTGACCGCGATTGTGCTCGAGTCAGGGAAAGAAACGCGCGCGCGCCACAGCAATTCCACTTCCTGGGCTTGCGCATGCTCGGCGAAGATCTGGTGCAGGTCCGTGCGGCGGATCCCAAGACCGCAGCCGTGGGGAAACGAGGCCGCAACCGCGCTCTTCGGACCCACGAATTTGATGCCGCGGAAAAAGCTTCGATCGGTCGCCTGAAGATTCACACCCAGACGCTGAACAACGTCAAGACTATCGGGCATGAGGCCTTCACCACAGGTCTTATCGATGGGCGGTGAAGCGCAGTCGGCGACGGCCGCGCGTAAGCCGTGTTGCCGGGCAGCAATCGCCACGGCCAGCCCAGCCGGACCGCCACCGACCACGAAAACATCGGTGTCAAGAAACGCAGCCATGCAAGTTCACCAGCGCAGCAGCAACAGTTCGGAGCAGAACCCCGGACCCATCGCGGCCAAGATGCTGTACGCGCCCGGTTCGCCGCGACGCCGTGCCAGCACCTCTTCGAGGACCACCAGAACCGACGCCGAAGAAAGATTGCCCACTCGCTTGAGAGAGTTCCAGGAAAGATCCAGAGCGTCGGGAGGAAGATCGAGACTCTCTTCTACAGCTTCTAGCACCTTGGGTCCTCCGCTATGGATAATCCAACTGGCGATGTCGCTGCGCCTGAGCCCGAAGCCAGACAGGAAAGAATCAACGTCTTTGCCCAGATTTTCGCGGATCACCTTAGGTACGTCCGGCGAGAGCACAATGTGAAAGCCGGTTTCAGAGATGTCCCAACCCATAACCTCTTCCGTGCCCGGATAAAAGACGGAGCGCGTGCCCAGAACCTCCGGACCGTTGAACCCTGTGTGGTTCCCGGCAACGACAACGGCTGCAGCACCGTCACCGAACAGACCCGTAGAGATCATGTTGGCAATGCTGATGTCGTCGCGCTGCCAGGTGAGCGAACAAAGTTCTACAGCCAGCACCACGGCGATCTGACGGGGGAAAGCGCGCACGTAATCGGCGGCGCGCGCCAGCCCTGCCGCGCCCGCGACACATCCCAAGCCGAAGATCGGGACACGCTTGAGGTTGGGCGAGAGACCCATGCGGTTCGCCAGGCGGGCGTCGATGGACGGACTGGCCACGCCGGTGACCGTGACAAAATACAAGGCGTCGATATCGGCGGGCATCAGGCCCAGCGGCGTGATGGCGCGGCAGATGGCGTCGCGGCCCAGGGTCTGCGCGAAATCGATCCACAGATCATTGGCTTGTCCCCAGGTGGTCACGCGATGGTAGCCTTCGAGCGGCATTACCAGGTGGCGCTGCTCCACTCCGCAGTGGCCGTGAAGACGATCGAGCACGGCGGGTCGCTGTAACCGTGCCCCCCACGCGTCCTTGAGCGCCGTGGTGATTGTCTCCTGCCGGTAAACGTTTTCCGGAAAAGCTGTGCCCGCATTGATGATTCGCATTCCGTATCCTGTGGCAAAGAATGATTGTTGCCCGACGCGACAGTCTCAGAGAGGGAGCATGCCACGTCTCTACTTCAAATATTGACCGCCCGCTTGGCCAGCGTAAGCGCCTCCATCCAGAACGCGGTGGATGAGTGCGCCATATCTACAACATCTCTCACGGCGACAACGAATCTCTCAATCTGCTCTTCGCTTACCACCAGCGGCGGCGAGGCTTTTAACACCATGAAGTCATTGCCGCAGATCTGCGTGAGCACGCTCTTTTCGCGGAACAGCCTCATGACCAGAACTTGGCCGAACATGCCTTCGTGAACCGCACGAAAAGCTTCAAAGGGAAGCCTGAGCTTCAGGCTCTTCGGCGGGCGGAACTCGATGCCGTTCAGCAGGCCGGCGCCGCGAACCTCGGCCACCATCTCATAACCTCCTAGCGCGCTGGAGAGCCTCTGTCGCATGTGTTCGCCCAGTAATCTGGCGCGCGTGCCCAGGTCTTCTTCGTCCATCGCGGTCAGCGCGGCCAGGCCGGCGCGCATCGCCAGCCCGTTCTCGCCGAAGGTTGAAGTGTGAATGATGGCGCGTCCGAGAGAACTGTATACCGATTGGTAGATCTTGTCTGACATGAGTACGGCGGCGCTGGGAATGAGCCCACCGCTGAGCGCCTTGGCCAACACCACCATGTCCGGGTCCACGCCCCAGCGATGCGCTGCCAGGAACGGCCCTGTGCGGTAGAGACCAGTCTGCACTTCGTCGAGGACCAGGAGCGTTCCGTATCTACGGCAAAGCACCTGCGCCGCGCGCAGGTAATCCTCTCCAGGCACGCGCACGCCAGCTTCAGATTGGATTGGCTCTACGATAAATGCGGCATACCGTCGGGTTGACAATTGGTTCTCGAGGTCGGGCAGATCACCAAAGGGAACGCTCTCCGCCCCGGGAAGCAGAGGAGTGAACCCCTGCGCCCACGACGACTCGCGCATCAGCGAGAGGGCGCCGCAGGTGAGCCCGTGGAAAGCGCCCCGGCAATAGAGCATCCCTGACCGTCGCGTGTGCGCGCGGGCGAACTTGATGACCGTCTCCACACCTTCGCTTCCCGAGCTGCAGAAATAGACTTTCTTTAAGCGTCCGCGGGCGCGGCGGCAAAGCTCGGCTGCGAGAGCCCCGGCAAGTTCCGGGACGTGGCTCTGCAGCATGGCGGGTCCGCTCTGATCCAGTTCGTCGTGTAGCGCGGCAATGACCGTGGGATGATTGTGGCCCAGGTTGTGGACGCAGTAACCGGAAAGAAAGTCGAGAATGCGCCGGCCGTCTTCGGTGAATAGCTCCGCGCCGGTACACCTTGTGTAACGAACGTTCATATCCAGCAAATCCAGCAGCCTGACCCACTGAGGATTTAGGTGGGCAGAGTGAGTGTGATCGGGTTTCTCAACCGAGCCGGCAAACGGGGTAGCCGCGGATTGGAGCTTCGGCGAAGTCATGGGAAGATAACGCAGACCAGCATCAAGACGAACTATACTCTTAAAATAGTAAGATTACAAACACACCAGTAAGTTCTTCTATATCATGCACTTCTGGCATTAGTGCGTTAGACGCCCATTGCGATCACGATCACGGTCATGGTCACCGAGCGGCGGTCTGAGGATGGTGACCGCGTCACGTAGCACATCGGAAAAAGAGGGACGATTCAACGATGGATCCAACGCTCGCCACGGGCGATCCCGCTCGCTCGACAAGGATCCGTTGACGCGCCCGCTGGCTAGGGAATATGTCGACACACCCCGCACGGAAGATCCTGCCTGAATCCGCGAGATCTGCTGGACGGGGATTGTGTTGCGGGCGGGAATTGAGTGAAGCTTGCGATCGGCATGGCTCGCCTCGGCTGTCTCTACCGGACTTAAGAGGGCCGCGGGCGTGGGATGAGCGAAAGCAAAAAGCACAGTGATCGCCGGCGCCACCACCGCAAACGCGCTCATAACAGCCAGGCCGGTGGCCGCACGCCAAGCGCGGTTCCACCAGGACAGCCTCGGTGGTCCCGCAAGAATGAAGCGTACGCGCCTTCCCAAGCTGGAAGCAGAAGCGGCGAAGTCGAGTCCTACTCCGGCTTTTTCCTCGAGCATCCGCAGGCGGACAAAATACGCCAGGCTGTCAGCATAGTCGGCACGATGCTCGGGGTAAGCTTCCACGACTGCGCAATCGCATGCCAATTCGCGTTCGAAAAGCATCAAACGTTTGGCGCGCCATGCGGCCGGATGAAAAAACAGAAGGTGACAGAACAGATCGCTCAGGCCGGCCCAGAGGTAGTCGCGCCGCGCCACGTGCGCGAGTTCATGATGCAGAACGTCGGCGAGTTTGGGTGTAGGCCCGATCTCCTCGCAGACTGCGGGCAGAAGAACATGGGGCCGCAGCCAGCCGACCGTCGCCGGCGAAGTGATTCCCGACATGACTGAGAGATCACATTGCGAAATGCCAAGACCGCGACTAGTGGTTTCAAACAGCTCGACCAGGGGGGAGGAGGCCTGTCGAGCGTGGCGCAACAACAGACGCAAGCGCACATGGCGCATGAGGGAAATCATTATCAGAACCAGCACGATCGCGACATAAGACGCCGCGAGGACTTCAGAAGCAGTGAGGATGCGCCGGCTCCAGGCGAGTGGGAATACCAAAGGTGTGGCGATCGCTGAGCCGTTGGCTGCTCCTACTGGAGCGTGATCGGCGTGAGGAAGGAAAAAGAAGCGCGTGTTCCAGCCCGCCAGCGCGATCCAGTACGCGGCCGAGGCGGCCAGGAACGCCATCCATATCGCGAAGCGTTGACCGGGGCGGCTGAGAACCCGATTCAGCAGGGAACATGCGATGTAAGCGACCGCAACCTGGAGAAAAAAGCTGAGAGCGATTCCGGCGAAATATAGGCTGAGCTCTGAACTCATGTTTGTTCCTGCTTTTGGCGACGCTGCACGGTTACTGAGCAGCTTCCCCTTTTTGCATGCGGAACCGGTGAATCAGGGCTTCCAATTCGTCAAGTTCCGCTTCATCTACCGTGGCTGTTTCCAGAAGATTGACCAGGAGTTTCGCCGGAGAGCCTCCAAAATTCTGGTCGAGCAGCGTGCGCACGGAGAGCCTGCCAACTTGCTCGCGCGTCACCAGGGGTTCGAACACGAACACTCGCCCGCGGCTGGTGTGTTGCGCCAGTCCCTTGTCTTCCATGATACGTAAGATGGTCTGCGTGGTCTTGTAGTTCGGCGGAACCGGAAAACTAGGATGGGTGATGACCTCTTCAACAGTGGCTTGTCTCAGCTCCCACAGAGCCTGCAGGATGCGCAACTCAGCGCGGGTGGGTGGGGCCAGATTCTTGCGTGAAGCCATAGGTTCTTAAGTCCTTAAGCTATGAGATGCACACTCGATTGTCAATGGGCCGGTCGAACTTTGGAATCTCGTCGGTGGCCCTGGTTCCCGGCGCGGCAAACATCACCACCAACATCCCCGCCGTCCAGACGAAGTAGCCCTCCCGCGGATAAAGACTAAGCTTATAGAAGGCAAGCCAGCACGCGGTGAACATTAACAGAAGCACGATGCGAAGCACCAATGCCAGCCGCCCCTTCGGCCGCAACAGCGATACCAATAAGGTTATCAGGAACATGGGATTGATCCAACCACTAAAGAGGATGGCAAAAAACTGCAGTGGCTCCTCGCGCATGGAATGGACGGCATCGTGTCCCCAGGGATTGACCAGAGTAATGAAGGCGCAAAAATAGCCGGGATAACCACCGTTGCCTGGCGCAGGGTGCCTGTCCCGCGCGGCGATCAGGAAGAACGCGCCGACCCAGAGCGCCATCCCCACGATCACGAGAATCCAGTTTTTCCTCAACGCGCGCGCGGCTCCTTCTGAAAATCCAGGTACACATTGTAGCTCCCGTATGGCAAGAATCCAGCACACAAAAGCTCGCGGCGAGCCGCGAATTAAGTCGCGCGGGGCTTGAAAACCAAAAAAAGCCCATCAAACCAGGCCGTTCCGGCTATTGTTTGCACGATCTCTCAATTTTGTAGTCAAAAAGAGTGCTGGTGCTCCATTTTCCGTCGGCCAGGATGAAGTGCCATGAAGCAGTTCCCTTGAGCGCTTTGTCACTGCAAAGAAAATCCGGTGAATAGAGTTCCATGTCGGACATCTGCGATTTGTCATAAAACATAAGGAGACCGTAAGACTTGCCTTGCACATTGGCAACGGAAGCATCAATACCCAGTTGCCGCGCCGTGGAGAATATCTCGTATATAGCTCGCCTCTTCGCCCCAGGGATACAGCTGGAATCGAAAAGATAGCAATAAAGATCGCCGCTCTTGTTCTTCAACGCCGCTTCGTCTTCGGGGTCATGGTCATACTCGAGCAGGGCATTGATGTCCTTGGCTACCACGGCAGTCGCCACTCTGTCGCCAATTGCGCGCAGCTCGCGATTCGCTGTGTCTTCAAGCTTCGCCCCGGCGGCAGGTTCTGATGCCTTTGGCGCGGCAGGCTCAGATGCCTTCTTGCATCCCAACATCATGCTGCAACAGCACGCCATAGAGATTACGAGGCAGAAGATGCCGGCTACCTTAACTGATCTCATGAAGTAGATTGGACTTCTGTGCAGGGGGTGTCGGCAAGTGACCTTAGGCCATCACCTGACCGACGAGGGACCTCCCCATTCGAGACCCTTGCGCCCAAAGCTGCACCCCCCTGGGCCATCTCGCTACACCTTGCGATTGTAGAGCGTCGAGTTTGTTAGCGGTGACCATGGCGAAGAGGTCATCCAACAGACCCGCCGCCGACTAAGGAAAGGCAGTCTGCCGAACCAGGGTCAAGTCGGAATGTGAATGACCAGGTCCAGCTGGGACGGGATAGGCGTGCCACCGCGTTTCGCCGGGCTGTATTTGAATCCTAGGATCGCTGCGAGCACCTTGTGCTGAATGATTGGAGCAACGCTCCCTGAGACGATTTTGGCTTGGGCCACCCTGCCATCGACGTCGATGGTGATCTCTACGATAAGAAGCTGCTCGAAGCGAGGCGGAACTTCGGCGGCGGAAATCGTAGGCAGATCTCCGGACATCCATACGGGAATCTCATAGCTGCCCGGTGAAAAGCCGTAGATCTGGCGCTGCTTGAGATCAGTCACAATGGCAGCGGTTGCTTCCCGAGCGTACTGCTGGAGGGTCTCTGAGGCGGTTCCCTCCGTGGCCCCAACCTCCGGTACGGGCGCCAT
Source organism: Terriglobales bacterium (assembly GCA_036522035.1). Taxonomy (GTDB): domain Bacteria; phylum Acidobacteriota; class Terriglobia; order Terriglobales; family Acidobacteriaceae; genus Angelobacter. The sequence goes on along the minus strand of DATDGP010000372.1, from coordinate 3,363 downwards.
CGGCGCACTGCGATGCGCGCGAGCAAGACTGAGGCGTCGCGGGCTGGCTTTCGCGGGTGGAGGATTGAAGGCCAAGTGAGGCCTCCTCGAAATGCTCATCACTACGTATCTTGGCTCGACAATGCGAGCCTTAGGCATGTGCGCAAGCGCGATGATAAAAGCCAACAAGCCACAGTGCGCGAAGACCGACAACAATGCAATCGGCCTGCGAGGTACCGGATCGCAGGAAACAAATATCTGTCGTTGATCAAGCACGTGTTCAGCCTTTCCATCCATTGCGGCCCTGGGAAATGCTAACCACATCAAGGTCGCGAAATCCACCTCTTCCGCCCGCCGCTCCAAGCCTGTCAGCACGAGCCGTCCAAACCTTCCTGCCAAGCGTCCCGACGTTTCCATATTGTTGGCCGCAAGTGCCGTGTTGGCATCTGATGTCGCATGTAGGGAGTACTGTTCCGCTTCATGAGCCACTGCAGCGACGCAACCCGTGATTGAGGCAGTGAATCCAACTAGCAAATATTTAGCAATCTCGTTCAGAACTAAAGCTAAGCCTCTTCGCTTCGGCCCGGCCAAGTGGACCTTCATGATGACCGTCGTCGACCAGCAGAAAGGCTGGTTCACGCCGAGAAGGACGTTGGCAATGTCGATGGAGAGTAAATCATGTCGAGCGCTACAGTAACTGCATCTGTCCGTGCCCAAAAAACAAGCCCCGCGTTAAATCGCGAGCCCATCACTCCCAGTTGGGTTGGCCGAGTCCCCCAACTCAAGCCCGGCGTCTACGCCGACGGCATGCCCATCCATTCACCCGAATACATCTGCTGCAAACTGATCTTGCGCCCGAACAAGTTCCATTCGCGCGAGTGCTTCTTCGATTTTGGCAAAGTGTTCAAGGCGCCCGCAAAACAGCACGACGTCAAGTACAATGACGCCGGGTTCGAGGCGCAGCCGGTAAAGCTCCGCGAAGTCATCTTCATCGATACCGATGACTTCCGGCTTTACAACAACGCGTTTATCCTGCGCCGCCGCATTGCCTACAAGGACGGCTTCCCAATCGGAGAGCCTGAGATCGTCTTCAAGTTTCGCCACACCGACTTGCAAATGGCTGCGGAAACCGACGTCCGTCCACGCATCCTTGGCGACCACCGCGTCAAGTTCAAGGTCCAGGCCATGCCGCTGAAGGAAAAGCTGGGCGGCGTTCGCATGCTGTTCTCGCACAATGTGCAGTTCCCTCGCTCCGCTATCGGCATGGGCAAAGAGAACGTCGACAACATGGACCAGTTGGTTGAGCTGTTGCCGGTACTCGCCCGCGTCCGCAAGTCGCCAGGGGATAAAATCCACCTGGTCAGCAACACCATCGTCGAAGAAGTGCTTCAGGACATAGGTACGCTGGATTTTGGCGACGGCCTGTCTTGCAAAGCGAACGTGGCCATCTGGCGCACCCGCGGCGAACACCGCCCGCTTATCGGCGAGTTTGCTTACCAGTTCCGCTTTCAGGACCGCGCCAAGCTGAGCAAGGATGCTCTTCGCCGTGCCGAAGCCTTTTTCATATCATTGCAGTACTCGGCCGAGGAGTACATCGCGCTGAACTGCACGAAGACTGCGACCGTGTATCGCCTGCTCGGTAACGCACCGAAGTCGCACGAATGACGCGCGGAACGTGACTTTAACCCGAAGAAATGATGACGGAGTTGGTGAGGCGGATCGGTTGGCACCCTCCCGAAGACAAAGAGTGACCATTGACTGGCCTGTTTAGCTGGATTCACAATCGCATCATGCGGCTACCAGACGATGCACAGAACGTCAGCTCGCTGTTCAGGGCTCGCTGACAAGCGCGCAAGCAGCCGAAAACTCTCCTGAAGGTGTGCAGAAAAAGGCTACCGCTCAAACTCGGAGAGAGTCTCATTATCCCTGGACTAAAGCAAAGCAGAAGCTATTCCGCCCCAGAAGCCCTCTTCTTGGAAGTCTTACTAATCGACTGGCTATGCGCCGATTCCCCCAAGTCGTTTGTGGCGGTTGAAAAACTCCCATTTGCCAGAGTTGGGCAAAAACCGCATCGCGTCGGGGGCTACTTCGGCTGGCCGTTTACTGGCTCGGAAGATGTCCGGCTATCCGGACTTAGATTTTACCTACGCGGCCGGAATGACCGGAAGACGATTTACCATTGCTGTAGCAACATTCTCCCTGATGAAACCAATGCTGAATTGACAATCTAATAGCGGTGAAATCACGCTGGCGGGGAGCATCCTTGATGAACTCGGTAAAACTGTTTACGCCAAGGGAAGCTGCCCAAAGTCTGGGAGTGAGCTACCCAACTTTGAAGCAGTGGATTTATAGCGGCTAAATTCGTACCGGGAAAACAGTCGGGGGGGCACCATCGGGACCAGAACGCGAAGTAGATAGGTTTTTGTATCGAGCGGGCCAGAAAAGCGAGATCCGTGAGCGTCGTAGCAACTTTCGGCGCATTAGCGGCCGCAATCAGCTCGTGGGCCGAGTGGTAGACATCAAAATCAGCGGCCTAATGGCCCAGGTAATACTGTCGATTGGCGGACAGCACATAACTTCGATCATCACCGCCGATGCATTACGCGAAATGCGACTAAAGAAAGGGCAGACCGCCCCCGCGCTGATCAAGTCGACGGAAGTCATGATAATTGTGCCCTAACACTATCGCTTATCTGTCGAGCCGCACCGAATTCGACCTTCATCGCTTTGACTTATCGTTTTGATTCGTATAGATTCGCTTCCCATAAATTTACTTGTTGAATGATTCTTGGGAAAGGTGGTCCATCGTGTCTGACCGCTCGCAGATCCAGTTCCGGTACGGGAAGAGATGGAAGATGATGCCCGCCGGCTACGTTCCAACGCCTGCCTCACTGCGGTTGGGCCAACCCTTCTTGCTGCTTTTGTGGCTTGCGATGGGGGCGTTCCCGGCGTGGGCGCAAACGGGAGCGAGCCTTTCCGGCGTGGTGACGGACCAAACCGGCGCAGCCCTTCCCGGTGTCGCGGTGACAATCAAGAACGTCGATACCTCTAAAACGCGCACGATCGCAACCGACGGCGGGGGGCACTTTCAGGCGTCCGGCCTGCCTTCGGGGCGCTTCGAGATTCGAGCGGCAAAACACGGGTTCGCCGATGAAACGCGCACGGGAATCAGCTCGGCGGTTGGCCAGGAGGCCACGGTTGACATTAAGATGCAGCGGAGCACCCCCGACGCCTGCGCGAGCGGCCATGAGTTCGCCACCACCGATTGCACGCTGAGCTGGCACGGCATCACGCTGTACGGTGCGTATGACGTCGGCGTCGGCTGGGTTAGCCACGGCTTACCGGTAAACGGCTATAACTATGAAGGCGAATCTCTGGTGAACC
>DATDGP010000371.1:0-45559 GCA_036522035.1 Terriglobales bacterium | reverse complement strand
GACAGGCCGCATGATGGTCCGCTAAACTATAAGATCGCTTCCCTGGTTTCGTTTCCAGAATGATTCGCTGACAGGCAATATACCCCATATACATTTATGGCTTCTCGATCGAACGGCTTGAAATCTAAATATGATGTGATTGTGATCGGTGGCGGCCACAATGGGCTAACCAACGCCGCCTATCTCGCTCGCGCCGGCAAAAAAGTTCTGGTGCTCGAACGCCGTCATGTGCTGGGGGGAGCTGCTGTCACCGAAGAAGTGTTTCCGGGGTTCAAGTTTTCGGTGTGCTCCTACGTGGTCTCACTGCTGAGACCCGAGATCATCCGCGACCTCGATCTCCCGCGCCACGGCTTGGAAATCTTGCCGCTCGACGGCACGTTCACCCCGATGCCCAACGGCGACTACCTCTGGCGGGTCAACGATCACGGCAAAACACGTCGGGAGATCGCACGCCATTCCAAGCTCGACGCCGAAGCCTACGAGGAATTCGGCAAAGCCATGCAGGCCATGTGCCGCTTTGTGAAACCGATCTTGAGCATGGTGCCGCCGGATCCTTCCACTCTCAATCCGCGCGAATTGATGAAGCTATTGTTCATCGGGCGCCGTTTCCAGGGTCTCACCAGCGAAGACAAGTACAACCAGGTGCAGCTCATGACCATGAGCGCCGTAGACTTCCTGGACGAGTGGTTTGAGACGGACGTGCTCAAAGCCACCATGTCGGCTTCAGGAATCATCGGCACCTTCCTGGGCGTGCGCTCGCCGGGAACCGCCTACGTTTTGCTGCACCATTACATGGGCGAAATTGACGGTGCCTTTCGCTCATGGGGATTTGCGCGCGGTGGCACCGGGGCCATCTCCAACGCCATCGCCGAAGCTGCGCGGGAGGCAGGCGCGGAGATTCGCACCGAATCGCCGGTGGCGAAAATCCTGGTTCAGAACAATCGCGCGCAGGGTGTGGTTTTGAGCAATGGTGATGAAATTGAAGCTGACGTAGTTTCCTCGGGTGTGGATCCTCGGCTTACGTTCGTCAAGTTCATCGAGGAAGACCAGTTGCCCGGAGAATTTCTGGAGGATGTGCGGCGGTACAAGTTCCGGGGTTCGTCCGGGAAAGTAAATATCGCCTTGGACGCTCTGCCGGATTTCACGTGCCTGCCTGGACCAGGCGCGCATCTCCGCGGCGCCATCTCGATTTCGCCGAGCGTGGACTACATGGAAAAAGCCTACGATGACGCCAAGTATGGTAACTTCTCCCGCCATCCCTACATTGACATGGTGATTCCCTCGCTGACGGATCCCTCGGTTGCGCCACCGGGCAAGCACGTGATGTCGTGTTTCGTGCAGTATGCGCCGTACAAGCTGCGTCCTGGGTTGAATTGGGACGACCAGCGCGAAGCCTTTGGCAACAACGTGATCGATACCATCTCTGAATACGCACCCAATTTGAAGAACCTCATCATCCACAAACAGGTGCTCACGCCACTCGACCTCGAGCGCGAATTCGGATTAAGCGAAGGCAACATCTTTCAAGGCGAACTTTCGCTGGAACAGCTGTTCTTCTTGCGACCGGTGCCTGGATACGCGCAATTCCGCACGCCCATCAAGAACCTATACATGTGTGGATCGGCCACGCATCCGGGAGGCGGCATCATGGGAGCGCCGGGCCGGCTGGCAGCGCTCGAGATCCTCAAAGACGCCGGCGGAGCAAGCTAAGCGTGGCCGAGATTCGTGATGTCATCATCGTAGGCGGCGGGCACAACGGCCTGGTCACCGCATTCTACCTGGCCAAAGCTGGATTCAAGCCCTTGGTGCTGGAGCGCCGGGCGCAGCCGGGCGGGGCTGCGATCACTGAAGAATTTCACCCTGGCTTCCGCTGTTCCACCCTGGCCCACAGCGCTGGCCCAATCTTGCCTTCGATTCTCCGCGACATGCAGTTGACCAGCCACGGTCTCACACTGATCAACCCTCAAGTCGGTGTCACCGCGCTGGCGCCCGAGGGTCGTGCCCTAGTCCTCTACAACGAGGTCGCGCGCGCCCAAGCGGAGATTGCGCGGTTTTCCGAGAAGGACGCCAGGCAGTATCCGGTGTTTCAGCAAGCGCTCGAGAAGATCGGGCGGGTGATCAGCGAAGCCTTGAGCCTCACCCCACCACTGATTGATGACCCCAGCGCAGGCGACCTCTGGGCCATGCTGCAGACCGGGCGCAACCTGCGCAATCTGGGAAAGAAAGACATGTACCGGTTGTTGCGCTGGGGCCCGATGGCTGTCGCCGATCTGGTCGCGGAGTTCTTCGAAAACGAACTCTTACGTTCCGTGGTTGCGGCGCGCGGGATCTTCGGAACCGGGCTTGGCCCATGGTCGGCGGGCAGCAGCCTGGTGCTTCTCATTCGCAGCGCGGGCGATCCGCACCCTGCGGGCTCGGCTGTTTTCGCCGTCGACGGAATCGGCGCCATCACACAGGCGATGGCGGCGGCGGCGAAGGCTGCTGGCGCAGAGATTCGGGCTAACGCGGAGGTCAAAGAGATTTCGGTCCAAAGTGGCGTGGCGACGGGCGTGGTTCTCCAAAGTGGTGAGGAGATCGCCGCCAGGGTGATTGTCTCCAACGCCGATCCGAGGCGTACGCTGCTTAAGCTGGTTGATCCGATCCACCTGACTCCCGACTTCGTCATGAAGCTTCAGCATTATCGTATGCCCGGGACTATCGCGAAAGTGAACTTGGCCTTGTCGGGGTTGCCGAAGTTCACAGCGCTTGGAACGGGCGACCCGAGAGATGCCTTACTTGGACGCATCCACATTGGCCCGGAGATCGACTACCTGGAACGAGCGTTCGACGAATCGAAGTACGGCAACTATTCCGAGCATCCTTATTTGGAAGCCACGATTCCATCTCTAACCGATCCTTCGCTCGCGCCAGCGGGCAAACACGTGATGTCGGTGTGCGTGCATTACGCCCCGTTCAAGCTCAAGTCCGGCGACTGGTCTAGCCAGCGCGATCGGCTGGGCAACACCGTAGTCAAGACGCTGAGCGAGTACGCGCCGAACATCGCCGAACTCGTACTGGATGGCCAGATCATCACGCCCCAGGATCTCGAAAACACTTACGGGCTCACCGGCGGTCACATCTTTCATGGCGAGCTGGCGCTGGATCAGTTCTTTACGATGCGGCCGCTGCTCAATTGGGCTCGTTACCACACGCCGATCGAAAAGCTATACCTGTGCGGTTCGGGAACGCATCCCGGTGCTGGCTTGACCGGAGGATCCGGCGCAAATGCGGCGCGGGAGATTGCCAAGGAACTCAGGCGTTAGAATGAGGACACGGAATGTCCCTGTACTCCAACGCGCGGCCTGATGTAGCGGTCTCCGAAGCGATGACGCTTTCTCAGCGCTACTATACCGATCCCCTGTGGTTTGAGCGCGAGATGGAAGCCATCCACCTCGACATGTGGCTGGGCGCGGGGCGGGCGGCCCAAATTCCAAACTCTGGTGATTTCTTTGTTCGTTCGGTGGGAAATGCCAGCGTGATCATTACCCGCGACGAGCAAGGCAAAGTGCGGGCTTTCCACAACGTCTGCCGCCATCGCGGGACGCTGTTGTGCCCTGAGCAGGAAGGCAAGTTCGCAGGTCGGATTCAGTGTCCCTATCATGCCTGGACGTACAAGCTGGATGGAACCCTAGCCAACGCGCCGCACATGGAGAAGGTCACCGGCTTTCGCGAGGCTGACTATCCTCTGAATGCGGTGGCTTCGGAGGTTTGGGACGGACACATCTTCATCAATCTCTCGGCGCATCCCATCCCCTTCTCCGATCACCTGGCTGGGCTGGACCGGAGGTTCCGTCCCTGGCGGATGGAAGAACTGGCGATGGTCGAGCGCCGGGGTTACAAGTTGAAAGCGAACTGGAAGCTGATCATTCAGAATTATTCGGAATGCCTGCATTGTCCCGGCGTGCATCCCCTGCTGCAGAAGCAATCGCACTACATGAGCGGAGACAACGAACCGCCGCAGCCCACCTACCTCGGAGGACGCATGGATCTGCGCGAAGGCGTGAGGAGCCTGACCATGACCGGCAAGTCTGATCGGTGCGCTCTGCCCGGGCTGAGTCAAGACGATCAGCGACGCGTGTACTACTATTGTCTGCTGCCCAACTTCCTGCTGAATCTTCATCCAGATTACATGCTGACCTTCACCTTGTGGCCGCGCGCCGTGGACCAGACTGATGTGATCTGCGAGTGGCACTTCCACCCTGACGAGATCCGAAATTCCGGCTTCAACCCCCACGACGCAATCGAGTTCTGGGACATTACCAACAAACAGGATTGGTTGCTCTCCGACTTGGCTCAGCAAGGTATCAGTTCCAGAGGCTATCAGCCGGGGCCGTATTCCAATCGCGAAGAACTGCTCTGGGCACTGGATCGCTTTGTGATCGAGCGCGTCAGTCGTAAATCGACGCTGGGGTAAGCCAATCGCGCGGTTGGATACCGATTGAGTCCATCGACGGACAAGCCTAAAATCGAGGTACCAAACGTCCGAGTTCTTAGCCTAGGGAGGCACCATGAGCACGAAACGATGGAACTGGCAGTTATGGGTTGGATTTGTCCTTGCCGGGCTGGCTTTGTCGATGTACCTCTCACTTTTCGCAGATCATCGCAGTATCTTCTGGCCTAGCCTGGCGTTAGTCGTCATTGCACTGGTTCTTCTGATTTCCGGGGTCGGACGCGCCTGGGGCCAACGCGAGCTGTATCGCGGCAGGATTGCGGCACCGATTCTCGCCATCCTGGGCTTGCTCGTGGTGGGGGTGTTCGGCTGGGTATCCTATGAGGTATTCACCAAAACTCCGGCGGCGCGCCTGGCCCCGCAGATCGGACAAAAGGCCCCCGAATTTGCGCTGACAGACAGCACGGGCGCAACCGTGACCCTGGCTCAAGTGCTCGCCACCCCGATTGCCGATGCTTCGGGCACAACGCGTCCTCCTAAGGGCGCTCTGGTTGTCTTCTACCGCGGCTACTGGTGAGGCTCCTGCACCTCCGAGTTGCGGGGGATCCAAAAATCTTTGGCTTCGCTGGAAGCTTCGGGAATCCATCCGGTTGCCATTAGCGCCGATACTCCGGAAGAATCGCGTGAGCTCTGCCGCAAGGCAGGTCTAACATTCCCGATCCTGTCGGACCGCAACGCGGCAGCGATTCGCAGTTACGATCTGCTGGTCTCGGGCGCCGGTCAAGACGGCCGCGACATTGCGGGGACCGCGGAGTTTCTCCTGGACTCGACCGGCACCGTCCGGTGGCGAAAACTGTTTGAGACCAATGCGGAACGGTTCGTGGAAGCGGCGAGAACGTCGATTCAATAGAAACTCGCAAGACCGGCGGATAGAACGACTAACCTTGGCTCGTGTTTTTCGCTGTGGAAGAACTTGCGGCTCTTCCGCTCAAAATTTCGCCAAGCTCTCCATCGCCTTATACAGATCATCGGCTTGCGGCAGTATCACGTCCTCGAGCAGCGGCTGGTAGGCAACAAACGTATCGGTCGCGGCCACGCGGCGAACTGGAGCATCGAGATCTTCAAACAGTTCGTCAGCGATCCGCGCAGCGATCTCAGCGCCGTAGCCCCAACTTAGCACGTCTTCGTGCGCCACGATCACCCGGCTGGTCTTGCGGACCGAAGCCGCGATCGCGTCCCAGTCGTAAGGGCTGAGAGTGCGCAGGTCGATCAACTCCACACTCGTCCCCTGCTCGCGTTCGATCTTTTGCGCGGCTTGCAGCGCGCGCGGCACCACGGCGCCATAGGTGATCACCGTAAGATCTCGCCCTTCCCTCACGGTCTTCGCTTTGCCGAAGGGGACCATGTAGTCCGGACCGGGATAAGGCGCGCGCCCGAAAGTCTCGCGGTAGAGACGTTTATGTTCCAGGAAAAGCACCGGATCATCGGAACGAATGGCGGTGCGCAACAGCCCGTTGGCATCGAGCGCGTTTGAGGGGAAGCAGACGCGCAGACCGGGAATGTGGGTAAAGATGCTCTCTCCGCACTGCGAGTGATAAATAGCGCCTCCGGTCAGATAACCGCCAATAGCCACACGGATGACCGCCGGACAGGAGAACGCACCGTTCGAGCGCCAGCGGATCACGGAGAGCTCGTTGCGCATCTGATGTGTCGCTGGCCAGATGTAATCGAAGAACTGGATTTCGACCACCGGTTTCAGGCCGCGCGTAGCCATACCAATGGCGCGCCCCACGATGTTGGCTTCCGCGAGCGGCGAGTTGAACACGCGGTCGCTCCCGTACTCCATCTGCAGCCCGGAGGTAAGCTTAAAGACTCCGCCTTTTCCCTTGATCTGTTTCTGTTTCAGGTACTCTTCGCGGCTGCAATCGGCCACGTCTTCACCGAAGACCAGGATGCGCTCGTCCTGCCGCATCTCGTCTTTCAGGCAGGCATTGATCAAGTCTGCCATGGTCTTGTCCGCTCCCTGAGGCTGTGGCTCGGACTGCATGGCACAGGGATCGAGGTCCTCGGAATAAACGTGACGGTAGATAGTGTCGGTGGCCGGGGGCGCTGCTTTCTCGGCGCGCTCGGAAGCGTCGCGGACTTCTTCGTCTACGGCTTTTTCCAGCCGGTCGATCTCTTTCTCGTCAAGGATGTTTTCTCGGACCATGAACATTTGCAGGCGCGTAATGGGATCGCGTTGCGCGTCTTTCTGCCGCTCCAAGTCGGGACGGTAGAGGCGCTCATCATCGGAGAGCGAGTGCGAGTAAGGACGAATGACATGTCCGTGGACCAGAGCCGGCCCTTGGCCCGAACGGCAATAGTCAACGGCGCGCTTCGAGGCTGCATAACTGGCTATCGAGTCGGTTCCGTCGCATTCCTCGATCAGCAAGTTCGGAAAATTCCGTAGAAGTTTGGAGATATTGCCGCCCGGCGTCTGCACTTCCACGGGGACGGAGATGGCGTAGCCGTTGTCCTCGATCATGAACAGCACAGGCAGTTTCTGATTACAGGCCGTGTTCAGCGCTTCCCAGAATTCGCCCTCGCTCGTAGTGCCGTCGCCGGCGGACACGTACGTGACCTCGTCGCCGTGGAAAACCACGTCCTTGAACTCGCGATAGTCACCGCTATGCTTCTTGGCAGCTTCCGGATGTTTGCTGAAGTAGCGTCCGGCCTCAGCGCAGCCCACGGCCTGAAGGAACTGCGTCCCGGTCGGCGAGGACTTGGTTACGATGTTCAGCTTCTTAAAGCCCCAGTGCGACGGCATCTGGCGCCCGCCCGAGCTGGGATCATCCGCGGCTCCCACCGCTTGAAGAAGCATTTCATACGGCGTAGCTCCTAGAGCAAGACAGAGAGCGCGGTCGCGATAATAGGGATAGAACCAGTCATAGCCCGCTTTCATAGTCAACGCAGCGGCCACGGTCAATGCCTCATGTCCGGCACCTGAAATCTGGAAGAAGATCTTTTGCTGGCGTTTGAGAAGGATTTCGCGATCGTCGATCCGGCGTGAGAGGTACATCAAGCGGTACATCTCAACCAGCTGTTGGCGGCTCAGACCTTCGTAGGTTTTCTCAGCTGGCTTCCCTGCTACGGGCGGTTCTGCCACAGCAGAGGCGTTCTTCTTCGACTCAGCCTTGGTGACGGCCATGGGTCTCCTTCTGTCGTGTCGGCTTGGGTAGGGTCCAGTTGGGCGTACTCTACATTCTAAATCCTCACCTACAGCCGGGATATACTGAAAAAATGATTCGCCAGAACCGCGCCATTCCGTCGAAATCCCTCAAACTGCTGATCTTCGACCTCGATGGCACCCTGGTGGACTCGCGCATCGATCTCTCCAACTCCGTCAACGCCATGCTTTGTCACTATGGACGTCCCGAGCTGCCGGCCGAGGTGATCGCCACGTATATAGGCAACGGTGCACCGATGCTGATACGGCGCGCCTTGGGCGATCCCGACGACGAGTCTTTCGTTCAGCAGGCCTTGCTATATTTCATGGCTTACTACCGCGAGCATAAGCTGGATACCACATACGTATACGCGGGAGTCACGGAAGCGCTGGAGGCCCTCCACAACGGCGGCAACGGCAACTCACTTCGCATGGCGGTGTTGAGCAACAAGCCGGTGGGTCCGTCACGCGGCATCATCGACGCCCTCGGCTTGGGCCGCTACTTCTTCCAAGTCTACGGAGGCAACAGCTTTCATACGAAGAAGCCTGATCCGGTGGGCGTGCGGGCTTTGCTGGAGGAGGCTGGTGCCAAGACCGGAGAGACTGTGATCATCGGTGATTCCGACGTGGACATGATCACGGCACGCAACGCCGGCATCTATTCTCTGGGCGTGACCTACGGCCTTGCCCCGCATACTCTCGAGGACGCGCCACCGGACGTGCTGATCGACCATCCTCAGGAACTCTCCGCGGTACTGGGCCGATAGCAACCAGTTCGCGATCGCCACGCATTTTCGGGATCCGCCTTGACACGCTGTGGAACAATACCCTGACATATTTACAAGACATCAACAGGAGACGCAAAGATGACTTCACCGTTCTTTGGGGAGTTCATGGGAACCCTGGTGTTGATTCTGCTGGGCAATGGCGTAGTAGCAGGGGTATTGCTCAAGCGCTCGAAGGCGGAGAGCTCGGGGTGGATCGTCATCACCACAGGTTGGGCATTTGCCGTAATGGCGGGCGTATTCACCGCTATCGCCTGCGGCAGCAAGGCGGCATACATAAACCCGGCGGTCACCCTGGGCTTTGCGATCGCTAGCAACGATTATCACAACGTCCTTCCCCTCATCACGGCTCAATTGCTGGGCGCGATCGCGGGAGCAGCGCTGGTGTGGATTCACTTCCTGCCCCACTGGCGAGAGACCTCTGACGCATCGTTGAAGCTGGGAGCCTTCTGTACAGCGCCGGCGATTCGCAACCCAGGGGCAAATCTGGTCAGCGAAATCATCGCCACGATGGTACTGGTTTTCGTTGGAGCTGCCATCTTCTCGAAGACTGTTGCCTCGGTCGGGTTGGTCGGCAATCTGGGGCCGTATTTGGTAGGCAGCCTGGTCTGGGGTATAGGCCTATCTCTGGGCGGGACTACCGGATACGCCATCAACCCCGCGCGCGATCTAGGCCCGCGCATCGCCCATGCAGTGCTCCCGGTCGCCGGCAAAGGCGGTTCGGATTGGAGCTATGCACCGGTTCCCGTGTTGGGGCCGCTGATCGGCGGAGCACTTGCCGGGTTTTTGATCAGGATCGTGGGTTTCTAGACCGCTTATAATAAAGAGATTTCTACCGCCTGCAATTCTCGCCAGAAGACGGCAAGAATATTGAATCTGCGTTTGCGGAAATAGAATCTGAATTCTCACTCCATGGATTTCCGTCTTACCAGCGACTACAAACCCAAGGGCGACCAGGGTCACGCCATCGCTGAGCTTTTGCGCGGCGTATATGCCGGAGAGAAACATCAGGTGCTGCTGGGCGTGACGGGTTCCGGCAAGACCTACACCATGGCCAAGGTGATCGAGCAGCTGAACCGGCCATCCGTCGTGCTCGCGCACAATAAAACCCTGGCAGCCCAGCTCTATCATGAGTTCAAGCAGTTCTTTCCGAGCAACGCCGTCGAGTACTTCGTCTCCTATTACGACTACTACCAGCCTGAGGCTTATATCCCCGCCGGCGATGTCTACATTGAGAAGGAAGCCACCATTAATGACGAACTGGACAAGCTGCGGCTTTCTGCTACGCGGTCCTTGTTCGAGCGTCGAGATTGCATCATTGTCGCCTCGGTGAGCTGTATTTACGGCCTCGGATCGCCGGATGCTTATTACGGTATGCTGCTGTTCCTCGAAAAAGGACAGAAGATCCGCCGCAGTGACATCGTGAGCAAGCTGGTGGAGATCCTCTACGAGCGCAACGATGTCGATTTCAAGCGCGGCACGTTCCGCGTCCGAGGCGACATCATTGAGGTCTTCCCTACCTACGAGGACAATGCTTACCGTATTGAGCTCTTCGGCGATGAGGTCGACTCGCTCTCGCAGATCGATCCCCTTTTCGGCATCGTCAAGCAGAAATACACGCGCCTTCCCATCTATCCCAAAAGCCATTACGTGATGCCGGCGGACCGGAAGAACCGCGCGATGGTGACCATCCTCGAAGAGCTGGCGTGGTGGGAAAAAGAACTCGAAAAAGACGGACGGCTGGTGGAGGCGCAACGCGTCCACCAGCGCACCCGCTTCGACCTGGAGATGATCAAATCCGTTGGCTACTGCCACGGGATTGAGAATTACTCGCGTCACTTCTCGGGGCGCCAGCCGGGCGAGCCGCCGCCCACGTTGCTGGATTATGTCCCACGTGATTTCATGATGTTCATCGACGAGTCGCACCAAACCGTCCCGCAGTTGCACGGGATGTGGCACGGCGACCGTTCGCGCAAAGAGAATCTGATCCAGTACGGATTCCGCTTGCCGTCGGCGCTGGATAACCGTCCATTGAAGTTCGAGGAATTCGAACAGCGCACAAACCAGTTGATCTATGTCTCGGCTACGCCCGGCCCCTACGAGTTGACCAAGTCGGCTGGCGTGGTTGTGGAGCAGATCATCCGGCCGACTGGGCTGGTAGATCCAGAGGTCGAAGTGCGTCCGGTGAAGGGCCAGATTGACGATCTGCTGCACGAGATTCGGGATCGCGTCAAGAAAACTGAACGTGTGCTGGTTACTACGCTCACCAAGCGTATGGCCGAAGATCTGGCCGAGTACTACAGCGAGGTTGGCGTGCGCTGCCGCTACATGCACTCGGAGATCGAAACCCTGGAGCGCATCAAGCTGCTGCGCGACCTACGACGTGGCGAGTTTGATGTACTGATCGGGATCAACCTGTTGCGGGAAGGGCTGGATCTGCCTGAGGTTTCACTCGTTGCGGTGCTCGATGCCGACAAAGAAGGCTTTCTGCGTTCCGGCGGTTCGCTCATCCAAACCGTGGGCCGCTGTGCCCGGAACGTGAATGGGCGGGCGATCCTCTATGCCGACCGCATGACCGATTCCATGCAACGGGCCATGGATGAAACCGACCGCCGGCGCGCCATCCAGCACGCTTACAACCAGGAACACGGGATCATCCCAAAAACTATCGTCCGCCCCGTGGCTATGTCTCTGGCCGGGATCGCCGAAGCCGACTACATGGACCTGACGGAAGCCGACGGACTGCCGGACTTCAAATCCCAGGACGAGTTAGACAAATACATCCTCAGATTGGAATCCGACATGCGCGAAGCCGCAAAGAGGTTCGAGTTCGAAAAGGCGGCGAAGCTGCGCGATACTGTCAGGGATCTGCGCTCCAAGGAGTTCCTCTTCACTTGAGTGGCGGAGTTGGCACCCAGCCCCGCCGATCTCGATGCCAATGACTTTCCTTCTGTAAGCGTCCTAGTCTAAGGACGAACTGATCTTGTCATTTAGAATTGTGGGCGCACGAGCGTCATTTCGCCATGCTTGCAGCTTGCCTTTTGCTTGCCATCGCTGTCCTGAGCGGGATGCTGTTGACACTGCTCTACGATTCCACCGCAACCTTGCCGGCGCGTCTGGCCATGGGCACAGCTACTGGCCTTCCCATCCTGGCGGCAGTCGGTTTTCTGTTCACACTCTGGTTGGGACCAGGTCCATTCGCTCTTGGCCTCTCGGCGATGGTGATGCTCCTGCCCTGCTTACTGCTGGTTCATCGCCCCTACCGGACCCAGGTTTCGAATCAGCACACCCAGGCAGCCCGCGCCTTATCGCAAGCCTTCGCTCGTCCCACGCCGATGGCTCTTACTGTCCTGGCCTTCTATATCGCGATTGCGGTCCTGCTGGGTCTGGTCTTTGCGCGGGCGATGTATGAAACCCCGCAAGGGATCTTCACCGGCGTCAGAAACAACCTGGGGGACGGACCGCTGCATCTGCAGATAATCTTCAGCTTCGCCCAGGGACACAACTTCCCCCCAGACGACCCCACCTACGCAGGTATTCGCTTCGCATACCCGTTTCTAGTGGACTTTTTATCCTCTATGCTGGTACGCGCTGGGGCCAACATTTTCGCCGCCATGTGGATCCAGAGCATGATGGTGTCGTTGGCCTTGGTAGGCATGCTGCACTATTGGACGCTGCTACTTACTCGCAACCGCCTGGCGGGACTGATCGCGCCGGCGCTGGTCTTGCTGAGCGGGGGGCTGGGATGGACGTGGCTCTTCCAGGATCTTCACAGCAGCCAAGGACTGTTCCCTCTGTTAGGACATCTTCCGCACGATTACACCATTATGGATGCCGGTGAAGTTCTGCGCTGGGGCAACTCGCTGACCACACTCTTCGTCCCGCAGCGCAGCATCTTGTTCGGGATGCCATTGGCGATCTGTGTCTTTTCCATTTGGTGGCGAGCCATCGATCAGCAATCGTCAGGCCCACCCAACGCCTCCCGACGAAGCATGATGGCATCGGGCTTCTTCGCCGGACTGCTGCCCTTGACGCACGCGCACACCTTTCTGGTGGTGATTGGCGTAGGCGCGTGCCTGGCTTTGATCTTTGCCCGGCTGTGGAAAGACTGGGCACTGTTGTTTGGGATCGCGACCATTGTTGCGCTGCCGCAGGTCCGCTGGCTGGGGGGCAGCGGCGGGGTCAAGCTCGAGAGTTTTCTAGGCTGGCAGCCAGGATGGGACCACGGGGCCTTCAACGCGGTACCGTTCTGGTTGGTCAACACCGGGCTTTTTATTCCACTGCTGCTGTTGGCCATTTTGTGGACGAGGCCAGACGTGGCCCTTCCTCGACAATTGATCAAGTACTACCTGCCGTTTACCTTCTGCTTCATCGTCCCGAATCTCGTTAAAGTGGCTCCATGGATCTGGGACAACATCAAGGTACTGGTCTGGTGGTTCGTGGCTTCGGCGCCGCTGGTGGCAGGGCTGCTGGCTCGGGGGCTCCAAGCAAAGTCGAAATGGCGGTGGCTGTCCGCCGGCGCGCTGGTGTGTTTGACGCTGGCAGGAGCACTGGACGTCCTCCGCGTGATCACCGGCGCCACGGAATACCTGGAGTTTGATACCCAGGGCATCGCGATCGCCGAGATGATATCCAAGGAGGCTGCGCCACGCGCCCTCGTGCTCCATGATCCAACCTTCAACTCTCCTGTCTTCCTGACCGGGAGGCGGTCGCTGCTGGGTTATCCTGGATGGATGTGGTCCCGCGGGATCGATTCCTCAGAGCGTCAGGCCGAGATAGAGCGCATGTACGCCGGCGCACCGGACGCAGAGTCGCTGTTGCGGAACTACCGGGTGGACTACGTGCTGGTCGGCCCGGCCGAGCAGCGCAGTCTGAAAGTCAACACGGAGTTCTGGTCGCGCTACCCCACAGTTGCCGAGGCAGGCCCCTATCGCCTGTACAAGACCAGCATTGAGGAAAGGGGAAAACCACGATGAAGATCGGCATTCTTACCGGCGGAGGCGATTGTCCTGGCTTGAACGCGGTCATTCGCGCCGTTGTGCGGAAGGGCATTTTTCACTATGGCGACCAATTCATCGGCTTTCGTGAAGGCTGGCGCGGCGTGCTGGAAAACCAGATTCAGCCGCTTGACCTGGAAGCCGTGGCCGGAATACTTCCCCGGGGAGGAACGATTCTGCGAACTTCGCGAACAAATCCGGCAAAAAAGGACGGCGGCATTGACCGTTGCCTTGCCACCTTGCAGGCAAACGGCATCGAGGCATTGATCGCCATCGGCGGCGATGATACTCAGTCGGTTACAGAGAAGCTCTACGAGCTTGGGGCAAAAGTCGTGGCCGTGCCCAAGACCATCGACAACGACGTGGGCGGCACCGACGTCTGTTTCGGCTTCGACACTGCCGTGAGCATTGCCACCGAGGCCATCGACCGCGTGCACACTACCGCCGAAGCCCACAACCGGGTGATCGTCGTCGAGGTCATGGGCCGAAACTCCGGCTGGATCGCCATCTACAGCGGTATCGCCGGCGGTGCTGATGTAATTCTGATCCCGGAGCAGGCGTTCGATATCGGCGAGGTGGCTGCCAGGCTCAAGCGTCGTCACGATCGTGGCCGCTATTTCAGCATCGTAGTAGTGGCCGAGGGCGCTCGGACCACCAGCACCGCAAGTGTCGTCACGGAAAGCGACACCGTCGACGAATTCGGTCATGTGCGTCTGGGCGGCGTGGGCAGCTTGCTGGCTCGCGAGATCGAGCGGCGCACCAGCTTTGAGACTCGGGCTGTGATCTTAGGTCATACGCAGCGTGGCGGTTCGCCTACAGCCTATGATCGCGTGCTGGCCACACGCTACGGCATTGGAGCCATCGATTTCGTCCACCAGGGACGTTTCGGCGCGCTGGTAGCAATGCGTGGCAATGAGATTCGGCCCGTGCCCATAGCCGAGGCTTTAGCCAAACCTCGTAACGTTGGCGACGACCTGATCAAAGTGGCTTTGAGCCTTCAGGAAAAGCAAACGGAGGGAGCCTATAGTTCGTAAGCGCGACCACATATGAACCAGAGGAATCGGCGCCGCACCCGGGCCACCCTACGGGACAAACCCCCCAAGATGCCGGACCAGGCCGTAAGTCAGCAGCCATCTCGCTTCTGGTATTGGATGGGTGGCAGTCTTTTGGCGGCTGCTGCTTTCCTGCGCTTGTTCGAACTGACCCTGAAACCCCTGCATCACGACGAAGGCGTCAACGGCATTTTCCTCACCAACCTGTTTCGCAGCGGCTACTATCACTACGATCCCGCCAATTACCATGGCCCTTCGCTTTACTATTTTGGCTGGATCGTTACTACAATTAACAGCGTCTTCTACGGGAAGGCTGGACTCAGCACCTTCGCCATCCGTCTGGTCACGGCGCTGTTCGGAATTGGAGTTGTTTGGCTCCTGCTGTGCCTGCGCCGTCAATTGGGAACATTTGGGGCTCTATCGGCGGCAACACTCGCGGCGGTCTCTCCGGGCATGGTGTTCTTTTCTCGTTACTTCATTCACGAAATCCTGTTCGTGTTCTTTACCCTGGGCATCGTCGTTTCTCGATTGCGATACCGGGAAACACCGAGGCCTCGCGATTTTCTGCTCGCCACGGCTTCGGCCGCACTCCTCGGAACGACCAAGGAGACGTGGATCATCACCGTGGGCGTGTGGCTGATTGCGATTCCCTGCACTGCCCTCTACTTGCGCTTGAGAGAGAGCTCCTTCACGCGAGCAAACGCAGGCCAGAATGCGGATACCCCCGGCACTCCGCGGCTCGAAAAGTCTTTGCGAACGCCTGACTGGAGCCCAGTTCGGCTCTACGGAACGGCTGCCGCGCTCTTCATCGGTCTCTGGGTGGTCCTGTATTCATCGTTCTTTACCAACTTTCCTCAAGGCGTTTACGACTCTGTGCTGACTTTTGGCTACTGGTTCCGGACTGGCAACAGCTCGCCGCATGATTATGGCTGGACCAAGTACCTGGAGTGGTTGACGAAGTTAGAGATGCCCGCGCTGCTGTTGGGAGCCCTTGGAATCGTCATCGCGTTCTGGCGGGCGCGGGAGCGCTTCGCGGTGTTCACAGCTTTTTGGTCGTTGGGAATTCTTGCCGCCTACTCGCTGGTTCACTACAAGACGCCCTGGTGTGCCCTCAACATCATTCTTCCCTTGTTCATCATGGGTGGCTACGGCCTTCAGCAGCTCTACCAGAGTTTCGTCGGCCGCTGGGCTTTCCTCCCCCTGGTCCTGGCCGCGTGTGTCTCGCTCTATCAAGCCGTGAATCTCACTTTCATCGACTATGACGACGACGCTCAGCCTTACGTATACGCGCACACGAATCGCGAATTTCTCTCTATGGTTGATGAGATTGATTCGTTGGCCGCTCGCTGGCCCGAGGGGAAACAGATCGGGATCTCGATCATGTCGCCAGAGCATTGGCCCCTGCCTTGGTATCTGCGTGACTACCCGAATGCCGCTTATTGGGGCAAAGTTGTAGATTCGTCACAGCCAATCCTTGTCGTTCATCAAGATCAGGCTGCCGAGGTCGATCGCACTTTGGGCAGGCGATACCGGCGCATCGGGGAATACGATCTGCGTCCGGGCAACCAGCTCTTCTTGTATCTGCGACGGGACATTCAGCCGTAGGCGTGATCGGGGGCACCCGGTCAGCCGCAACCGTCGATGGCGGAGCTCTTCTACGCCGATTGACGCTAGGTTCGTTTCTATTTGCTCGCCGCGAATTGTTTTTTTCTCACCGTCAGCTTTTCGACCAACTCATGGTTGATCTGGAACCCTCGTCCCGGGGCCTGCGGGGCCTTGATCAGCCCCTCGGCTGAGACTTCGACGGCCGGTTCGATGATGTCTTCTTTCCAGTAGCGTTTGGATGCCGAGACGTCGCCGGGCAAAGTGAAATTGGGAAGAGTTGAAAGAGCAACATTGTGCGACCGTCCGATTCCGGTTTCCAGCATGCCGCCGCACCACACTGGGATTCCCGCGTTCCTGGCAACGTCGTGCACGGCAGTTGCTTCACTGAAGCCGCCCACGCGGCCAACCTTGATGTTGATGATGCGGCAGGCGCCCAACTCCGCTGCAGCTTGCGCATCGCGGCGGTTGTGAATCGCCTCGTCGAGACAAATCGCGGTTTTGATCTGTTTCTGCAGCTGTGCGTGGAAATAATAGTCGTCGCTCCAGAGTGGCTGCTCGATCATCAGCAGGTTAAACCGGTCGAACTGCTTCAGATGGGCAAGCTGATCGGGTCGATAGGCGGAGTTGGCGTCGCAACTCAGCAGAATGTCGGGCCAGCGCCGGCGAATTCGCTCGAAGACCTCGACGTCCCAGCCTGGCTTGCATTTGACTTTGATGCGCCGGTAGCCGGCCGCCAGCTCAGTTTCGATCTTCTCAAGCAATTGCTCAACAGAATCTTGAATGCCGATGGAGACACCGCAGGCGATCTCCTCTTGGGTTCCGCCCAACAACCGGCCAAGGGGTATCCGTCGCTCCTGGGCTTCAGCGTCCCAGACTGCGTTTTCAAGCGCTCCTTTGGCCATGCGGTGCCCGCGAACTCTTTCAAAAAACGCTGGTACGTCGGCGCCTCTGGCAATGGCTTTACCCAGCACGGTAGGGACGAGGTACTTTTCAAGAGCGTACCAGGCGGTATCGACAGACTCGTCGCTATAGAAGGGATCTTCGCCGGCAACGCATTCACCCCAACCTTCCGGCCCGTCCGTCGAGAGGGTCACCAGCAGGATGCGCCGTTCTGTGGTGCGGCCGAAGCTGGTCTCAAAGAAATGCACGAGGGGCATGCGGATCTCGCGCAGTGTAACGGCTTCGATCTTCAACGAGCCTCCTGGGGCCAATCTGTCGATGGATTGGCGAACGGTGCTGTGTAAGACCAAGACTCATCCCAACGGCCCAGCAGAAAAACTCCGTTACCGGCGGCATCGCGTTCATAGCTTAGTGCGGAGAAGCCTTGTGGCAGTAGTCGCAGGAAAGCCTCGCGATTGCGCGTCTGCACTTCAGCAGCTTTGGAGCGATTGGTCGATGAGGCCTTCCAAGCATAGATCTCGGCCGGAACCGCGATGCGATGAACCGCGTCAAACGTCAGAGCCTGGCCGTGGTCGACAAGACTTACGACACGTCGCGACTTCAACCACCATTCGGCCACCAAGCGGTCGGTGGGCAACCCTCCCTGCAGCGGCGACGAGGAATCGCCGTAGTGGTTCACACTGTATCGCCGCGTGATCGCTCCCAGCCGCACCAGATTGAGGTGGGCATTCTTGATCTCAAGTGGATCGAACGTCCACTCGATCAATTCAAATCCTTTCTCGATTGCGTCTTGGCGCTGAGCAAGTTTCAGGCGCCGTCCTAACCCGCAGTTGCGCCAGGACTCGCGCACCGCAAGCATGTGGGAGTGCAGATAAGCATGACCACCGCGCTCACCGGGAATCGAGAAGGCGAAACCGATCAGCTCCTCTTGGTTGTTGCCGTCAAAGGCGCCGATGATCTGTCCACCGATCTTCTCGCCAACGACGAAGATTCGAAGCGGAACCAGGTCTCGGTCGTCAAAATTCCAGACTTCTTTCTGCATGGCGACACAAGCCTGAAACTCCGCGATGCCTTCGCAATTGCGAACCGTAATGCGCTCCCCGGGGGGCGCCGTGACCGTCACTTTTCTTTTGCCTCCAAAGTCTTGGCTTGCTGCCAAAGAGTTTCCATCTCTTCCTGGCTTGAGTTTTCCAGCTTCTTACCCCGGCTGCGCAATTGCTCTTCCATCCAGCCAAAACGGCGGCGGAATTTTCGATTGGTCTTGCGCAAGGCCGATTCGGCGTCCACCGCAAGATATCTGGCCAGGTTCACCAGCACAAAAAACATATCACCGACTTCGTCCTCCAACCTTACGCGTAGCGCTTCCGGGATCCTTGATTGGTTACGCGGTACGAGATGATCGGGCGGCACAGCATGAATCTGCTCGCGTAGTTCGAGCGTCTCCTCTTTGAGCTTTTCAAACAGTCCTTCAATATCCGGCCATTCGAAGCCAACTTGCGCCGCCCGTGAACTGACCTTGTGTGCTTCCTGCAACGCGGGCATCTTGGAGGAAACGCTCTCCAGCAGCGACTCCGGCGCCGACGCTTGGTCTTGCCCGCCTCCTTGAGCCAGCTTCTTTTTTCCCTTCTCCTGTGCCTTGAATGATTCCCAGTTTTTGAGCACAGTGTGCGCATCTTCGGCCTTCACGTCACCGAACACGTGGGGGTGGCGGGCGATGAGCTTGTGGCTGAGCGCATCGAGCACATCGTCGATCGAAAACTTTTTTTCTTCCTCAGCCATCTCTGCATAAAAGAGCACCTGCAGCAACAGGTCTCCGAGCTCTCCCGGCAGTTCCTGCCAGTCGCGATTATCGATCGCTTCCAGAACTTCGTAGGTTTCCTCGAGCGTGTACCGCTTGATCGTGTCGAAGGTTTGCTCGCGGTCCCAGGGACAACCACCTGGAGCTCGCAATCGCGCCATGATCGACACTGCTCTCTCGAATTTCTCTCCCGTGGACACAGATTTAATGTATATCACGGCGGTCGCGCTAGCTTAGTCCCTGACCACCGGGGATGAATTCCTCCAAGCGCTTGTTCTGGAGCAATGTTCTCAAGTAAGGTTGCAATCGCTCGCGAGAAGCATCTAATGGTGTTAACCGTGAATAGCTCATTCGACTTGCGCGACCAATTCTTCGACGTACTGATCATCGGGGGCGGCATCAACGGCGTCGCCATCGCGCGGGAGTGCGCCCGGAGCGGCAAGAAAACGCTGCTGGTTGAGCAAAATGACTTCGCTTCCGGGACCACGAGCCGGTCGACACGCATCATTCATGGCGGTCTGCGCTATCTCGAACACGGCGAGATCCATCTGGTGCGCGAATCCCTGCGTGAAAGAGAGCGTCTGCTGGTCGAATCGCCGCATCTGGTGCGTCCGCTTGAATTCCTTCTGGTCTTACCCAAAGAGCCGAGGTCCTTCTTGCGCAGCTCACTCGCCATCCGGGCTGGACTCTGGCTTTACCGGCATTGGGCAGCCGGACAACGCAGCTCGGAAAAAGGCCAGGCTGTGCTAGAGCGCCGGCTTGCCGACGGAGAATCATGGTCTGTCTACTCCTACGAAGACGCGCAATGCGAGTTTCCGGAACGTCTGGTCGCTGAGTGGCTGGTTGAATCGATGGCTGCAGGCGCTATGATGCGAAACCACACTCAGGCGCTCGAGGTCACCCGCAGCAACGGACGAGTCACCGGCGCCAAACTGCGCGACCTTATTTCCGGGCAGGAATATTGTGTGACCTCCACCTGGGTCGTCAACGCCGCCGGTCCCTGGGCGGACGTCGTCGTCACCGGTTCGGGCATTTCGACGACGCAAATGCTCGGCGGAGTACGCGGTTCTCACTTGGTGCTCCCGCGGCTTCCCAGCGTCAGTGGGCAGCCGGTCTATGCCGAAGCTCTCGACGAACGCCAGATTTTCGTGATTCCCTGGAATGGGCAGACTCTAGTGGGAACCACGGAAGTCGCTGACGCGGAGGATCCCGGCAAAGCTCAACCTTCTGGGGAAGAAATTGATTATCTTCTGAGAAGTTTTCTGAGGTTGTTCCCCGACTCGGGCGTGACCAAGTCTGACATCCGTTACACCTTCGCCGGAATTCGCCCGCTGCCCCGGGCGCCGGGCAAGAAGTATTCCGCGGTAACCCGCAAACACATTTTGCACGACCATGCCGACGACGGGGCTCTGGGCCTTATCTCGGTGATCGGTGGAAAGTTGACGACGGCGGCCAGCTTGGCGCGGGATCTGGGGCGCAGAATCGGTTTGCGCCTGCCTGAGCCCGAGTCCGTCTTCGCCGAACCGGTTGTGGAAGATGACGTTGAGGCGACGGTACGGCAGTGGGCGCGGCTGGTGGCCGGAAAGGCCAGAATCTCGGAGGACTGCGCTCAGGGAGTCGCGGAGTGGCACGGCCGTCACGCTTTGGCCATCGCGCATGCTGCGTCTCTCGATGAACGGTTGCGCGAGCCGCTCTGCAGTCACAGTTGCCACATGGTTGCCGAAGCAGTTGAATCGATGGCGCACGAGTGCGCGGTGACCTTGGGCGATATTCTTCTCAGACGCGTGCCGGTCGCGCTGGGAGCCTGCTGGTCGGAGGCCTGCAGCCGCGAAGCCGCAGCCAAAATCGGCCGAGCGTTGGGCTGGGACTCGGCGCGGATCGGCGCTGAACTAGAGGCCTTCGAAGAAGAACGGCAGCTCTTCCTGCATCCGCAGGCGATGCCATCGTCGCGCGGACTGTCCGGAAACCTGCCGCAGACGTGGGCGCGAACCGAATCGGTGTAAACCTTTAATGCTCATCCGCACCTTTCGAAGCTCTCAGCGCTGGACTTCGCAGATCCATCCGCCGCCGACGACGATATCGCCCTGGTAAAAGACTACAGCTTGTCCTGGAGTGATGGCACGCTGAGGTTCGTCGAAAGTCACCAGGACCTCGCCGTTGGCGGCGTTCTCGATCACAGCGGAGGCCGGCTCATGGCGGTGACGTATCTTTGCATGAATGCGCATGGGAGCGCTGGCGCGCGACGTAGCCGAGTTGTTCGTCAATCCGTCAATGGCAATCCAATTCAGATTGTGGGCTAGGAGCCGTCGTGCCATGAGGTTCTGGTTGTCTCCCACCGTAACCTGGCCGCGTGCGCCATTGATGTTGATGACGTAGAGGGGCGAACCGGTGGCCACGCCCAGGCCTTTCCTCTGGCCTACCGTAAAGTTGTGAATGCCCTCATGATGGCCCAGCACTCGGCCATCGCTCGCAACCACTTCACCGGAAGTGTCTGGAAGCTGCTCGCCCTGTTCTCTCAGATAAGCATCAATGAAGCGCTTGTAATCACCGCCGGGGACGAAGCAGATTTCCTGGGAATCAGGCTTGTCGGCCAGCGCCAAGTGGTGTTCGCGCGCCAATTCGCGCACCTGCGGCTTGGTCAAATGGCCGAGGGGAAAGCGAGTGCGGCTCAGCTGTTCCTGGGTCAAGCCAAACAGAAAATAAGTCTGGTCCTTGGACGGGTCCGCGGCGCGCAGCAACAACCAGCGTTGGCGCTCGGGATCGAATTCACAACGCGCGTAGTGCCCTGTCGCCAGAAGTTCGGCGCCGATCTGCCGCGCGGTCACCAGCAACTCGTCGAACTTCAGATGGTTGTTGCACAGGCTGCAGGGGATGGGCGTGCGACCCGAAAGATATTCCTCGACGAATGGTCGCACCACATCGCGCTCAAAACGTTCCTCGTGATTCACAACGTAATAGGGGATGCCCAGCTCCTCGGCTACCCGGCGGGCGTCATACACGTCATCGATCGAGCAGCAGCGCCCCTGGACCTGTTCGGGCATGCCCTCACGTCCAGCTAGGCGGCGTTGATTCCAGAGCTGCATCGTCAGCCCCACGACCTGATGGCCTTCCGCGCGCAGCATGGCCGCGACGGTGGATGAGTCCACACCGCCCGACATAGCTACCGCAATGGTCTGGGTTGTCATTAGGAATCTCTAATCGAAGGCCAATCTCTATCATTATAGAGAACCCGCGTTGCCGGCGGGTTTCGACGCCCTAAGGTGGTCTTGCTGCGCCCCGGAGAATTCACCAAAATCCACAGTTAACAAGTCGCGACACCAGTGGCATACTATAAGTCCCGTAAGCCCAGTTTTAGTAAGCCCAGATGGGTTGATGTCGACGAGAAGCAGAGTTCCGCCGGACGCCGCCGCAGCGTCGGACTACGTTCGACGCCTGGAGCAGGAAGTCGCCGACCTTCGCCGTGAACTGACCATGCTGTACTCGCAGGCGTCAGATCGATTCGTGACCACGCCGACCAGCGAGCAGGATTTCTTTTACAGTGAAGCGCGTTACCGGGCTCTGATTGAGCTCTCGCCGCAGGTCGTCTGGATGACCGACCACAACGGCAACAATAAGTACTGCAATCGCTATTGGTACGAGTACTCGGGAATGACTGCCGAGGAGTCTGCCGGCGTGGGCTGGGCGACGGCTCTATATCCCGGTGACCGGGACAGGATAGCGGCTCATTGGCAGGAGGCGCTGGCCAAGGGAATCGGCTATGAAACTGAGCTGCGCTTTCGGCGGGCCAGTGACGGTCAGTATCGGTGGCATCAGTGCCGGGTCTTGCCTCTGAAGGATGCCGGCGGCAAGATTACCAAATGGCAGGGAGTTGCCATCGACATCCATGAAAGCAAAGTCGCCGCCGCCGCCATTACAGAAGCCAACGAGCGCATGGAGCTGGCGGTGGAGTCGGCGGCAGCCGGCACATGGGACTTTTACCCGTCCGCCAACAAGTTGGATTGTTCGGAACATTGTTTCAAGATCTTTCAACTTCCCCCCGGCACGGAGCCGAGCCTGGAAGTCTTCTTTGAAAGAATCCATTCCAAGGATCGCGCGCGGGTCCGCGGGCTCCTGAACCAGGCCATCGATCCCCAGGGTCCCGGAGAATACGATGCCGACTATCGGATCGTGTGGCCGGATGGAACCGAGCGCTGGATTTTCGCCAAAGGCCGATGTTTTTTCACCGGCGATGGCGCCACGCGCCAGCCGGCTCGCTTGTCCGGCCTGCTGGTGGACATAACCGAGCGCCGGCAGACCGAACGCGATCGAGCCAGTCTGGCCGCGGCGCTCCGAGACAGCCCGGATTTCATCGGCATCACCGACCTCCAAGGTCGTGTGCTCTTCCTCAACCGCGCCGGGCAACAACTCGTCGGGTTGAAGGACGATGCGGAAGCCCGAACCAAGACCGCGTTTGACTTCCTCGGCGCCCCGGAGCGCGAAACCCTGCAACATGAAATTTTGCCCTTGGTTCGTTCCGGCAAAACCTGGGAGCGAGAGTTCTCGATGCGGCACTTCGTCACCGGCGATCCTATTCTGGTTGAGACCCGGGTATTTGGCATCTTCGATGAAAATGGCCGCCTCACCAGCATGGCCAACCTCAGCCGTGACATTTCGCATAAGAGGAAAATGGACGAGCAGCTCCGTCTGGCCCAGAAGATGGAAGCTGTCGGCCGCCTCGCCGGGGGTGTCGCCCACGACTTCAACAACCTGCTCACGGTGATTCGCGGCGCGGCCGAGGTACTCGAGGAGCGGTGCCGGACGAACGAAGCCAGCCTCAAGCTCGTCGAAGAGATCAACGCCGCTTCGGAGCGTGCGGCCGCATTGACCGAACAACTGCTGGCTTTCGGGCGTCAACAGATGGTGCGCCCACGCCCCATGAATCTCAACTCCGCGATTCTGCGCATGCGAGACATGCTTGAGAGACTCGTGGGCGAAGACATCACGTTGGACGTCCGGATCGACGAAAGCCTGCGCAACGTCAAAATGGACCCCATCCAGGTGGACCAAATCCTCATCAATCTGGCAGCCAACGCCCGTGACGCCATGCCTTACGGAGGCGCGATCACTCTGAGCACCTTCCCCGTCGAGGTCCCGGAACAGTTCCTGGACCCCCCTGACCTGAAGCCAGGGCAGTACGTAGGTTTGCGCTGCTCGGACAACGGTCGCGGTATGACTCGCGAAACGATGAGTCATATTTTCGAACCTTTCTTCACCACCAAAAAACCCGGAGAGGGCAACGGTCTGGGCCTCTGCATCGTGTACGGCATCGTGCAGCAGAGTCATGGCCAAGTGCTGGTTTCGAGTCGTCCCGGTGAAGGCACCACCTTCACTCTGTACGTGCCGGTCACCACGGAACAAGCGCCTCCGGATCCGGCCACTCGCGAGTCCACGCCCCTCGCCGATCCCGGAACCGTCCTGTTGGTTGAAGATGAGCCGAGCCTCCGCGCTATTCTCACCACCTACATGCGCGAGCACGGCTACCAGGTCTACGAAGCCGCTAACGCCCGGGAGGCATCTCTAATCTGCGGCAAACACGCGATTAGCGTCTTGATCACCGACATCGTCATGCCCGGCAGCAGCGGCCCCGCGCTGGCTTCGTCGCTGGCTGCCTCTCACCCGGCGATGCAAGTCATCTTCATGTCTGGTTATGCCGATCATGCGGCTCTCGGGGATGTGCTGGCGCAACCCTACGTGCTCTTCCTACAGAAGCCTTTCCGCTTCACCGACCTGCTGGCGAAAGTGCGCCAAGCGCTGGGCCGCGCGGGATAAATTGCCCCGATAGCCAGAAACGGAAAAACCAGAATCTTTGGCGGCGGACTTCAAGAATAATCCTTGTCGTGAAAAACAGAGGACTCATCGAGCCAACAGATCATCAATGATCCCGGGGGCTCGCTTTTCCGATTACCCGCGATTACCGAGCTGCCGCACAACCCCGGCGATTTCAGACCGTCTGTTTGTGGTGCAGCGGTGAGATCTCGCGCAGACGAGCTACCGTTTCTGGAACCGTCGCGAGGGCGAAGTCGAGATCATCATTCGTAGTTTGTTTGCCCAGGCTGAAACGGAGACTCGACCGCGCCCGCTGATGCGACAGACCCATGGCCAGCAGGACATGTGAAGGTTCGATGGCTCCCGATGAACAGGCGGCACCGCTTGAAACTGCCAAGCCTTTGAGATCGAGCGCGATGACCAGAGCCTCGCCTTCCACATGATCGAACCATAGGTTGGCGGTGTTGGGAACCCTCGGCGCCCCCAACCCGTTGACTCCGGCACTGCCCACCGCTGCCAGCAACGCATCCTGCAGGCGATCGCGCATGCCAGACATCGTTAGAGCTCCGTCCTTCTCCAGCCACTTTGTGGCCATCTCCGCCGCCTTGCCCAGGCCAACGATCCCGGGGAGGTTCTCCGTCCCCGCACGACGCTGGCGCTCGTGGCTGCCACCATAGAGCAAGGGCTGAATCAACGTTCCCTTCTTGATGAACAGCGCGCCCGTCCCCTGCGGAGCATGAAGCTTGTGGCCGGAGATAGAAAGCGCATCGCACGTGATCTTGCCTACGTCAATCGCCACTTTGCCCGCGGCTTGGACCGCATCAGTGTGGAAGAAGACGTCGGCTTGTTTCGCGATTCTGCCAATTTCTTCGACCGGCTGGACCACGCCGGTTTCGTTGTTGGCCATCATGATGGTGATCAATTTAGTCGTCGGGCGCAGCGCCTTGCGCACGTCGTCGGGATCGACCACCCCGCACCCATCCACAGGAAGGCTGGTGACCTCGCATCCCATCTGCTCCAGCCTTTTAGAGCTGTTGAGAACGGCGTGGTGCTCGATGGTCGAGGTGATGACGTGATCCCCGCGGGCCACTAAGCCAAACAGAGCCAGATTGTCCGCCTCAGTCCCGCCGCTGGTGAAGACGATCTCCGCCGCCCGCGCACCCAGCAGCGCTGCCACCGAGGTCCGCGCCTTTTCGACCGCCGCCCGCGCATGCTGTCCGTGGTGGTGAATCGACGAAGCGTTGCCGAACTCCTCCAGGTAGAAGGGCCGCATCACCTCGAAGACCTCAGGCAGGATGGGGGTGGTGGCGTTGTTGTCAAGATACACGCGGCGCATACCTCGATTTTACGCCTGTCCAGGTCCGAGCCTAGCGTCGGCGACCTTCCCACGGCACGCGGCCCAAAAAAACAGGTTTGGGGCCGATTCGCTCAATGGGTGATTGGTCAGCGCTTTTTATCGCAAATCGTGGAACTTTTTCCGTACCTACGACATTACAGGTACAGACGGTAAGAACAAGTTGCCAGGTGACAAGAGTCAATGACCAGTGATGAAGCCTTAATGCTGGAGTTCCAACGCGGATCGCGGAGCGCCTTCGAGGACTTGTTTGCCCGCTATCAGGGGCCACTCTACGGCTTCTTTCGGCGACGGTTACAGAGCCAAGAGCGGGCTGAAGATCTGGTGCAGGAGACATTTCTGGCGATGATTGGGGGCATCGCGCGTTATGCACCCCGCGCCCTGGTGAGGACGTACCTATACGGTATCGCGTTGAAGCTCGTGGCGGCGGAGCGACGCAGGCTGTTGAAGGATCGACCGGCACCTGAGTCACGTAGGATGCCGAATGCGGAACCGGCAGTCGAAAGCGCTTCGGAAAAGATCCTGTGGGTTCGCCAAGCGCTCGAAAAGATGGAAGCCATGGACCGCGAGGTCCTCATGCTGCGTGAGTATGAGCGGCTCAGCTATTTAGAGATCGCGCAGCTGCTCGAAATACCGGTGAACACCGTGCGGTCGCGGCTCTTTCGGGCGCGCATGGCACTCAAAGAATCCTTGCAGCCGGAGGCCGAAGCGCGTGGCGCAGTTGTGGAGATCGATAAGGCCGCGGGCGGCGTCAATAAGGCAAGCCCAGCTGAGAATGAGGCGCAACGATGAGCATCACCAACCATCCCGTAGAACAAGAAGAGCTCATGGCTTACCTGGACGGCGAGCTCTCTCCCGACCGCTCCGCCACAACCGCCGGTCATTTGGAGGAATGTCCGCAGTGCCGGCAACTGGCCGCTGAGCTTGAGGAAGTTTCCGAGATGCTGGGGGCATGGCAGGTTGAGCAAGCGGAGCGCGCGCCGGCGAAGAGTGTAACGGATCGATTGGCGAAACGTGGCTTAACGAAGTTTAAATCGCCTGCGATCCGATGGCGCGAACTGATCGATCCGCGGCGTTGGCCGACGCCGATTTGGGCACTGGCCGCCTTAGCGGTTATAGGAGTGCTGGTCGTGACCGCGCCGAAATACCAGTCGGTGAGAGACCAAGCACCGGCGTCCGCGCCTTCTACATACGGTGTCCCACCATCTCCCTTCGCGACGCCACGGCCGGGCCAAGCCGCGGAGGCGAACAAGATCGACGGCGATGGACAAGTCAAATCTGATCTTAATGGACAAGTCACATCCGATCTTCCCAGCCTCCCCGCCGCCAACGGACCCATGATCATCCGTACGGCCGAGCTTGACCTCACGACCGATGCGTTCGACAAGGCTCGCGTCGCCCTGGATGAGGTCCTCAAACGGCATCATGGCTACGTAGGCCAGTTAAACGTCAACACACCTTCCGGCTCGGCGCGTTCGCTGACCGGGACTCTGCGCGTACCTGCCAACCAGCTCGATGCCACTCTGACTGATCTCAAAGGGCTGGGCCGTGCGGAGAAGGAGTCTCAGGGCGGCGAAGAGGTCACGCAACAATACGTCGACCTCGAAGCGCGGCTGTCGAACGCCAAGCACACCGAGAAGCGGCTGAGCGACATGCTGAGGGACCGCACCGGCAAACTTTCCGACGTTCTCGCTGTGGAGATCGAAATCAGCCGCGTGCGCGGCGAGATCGAGCAGATGGAAGCCGAGCGCAAGACCATGAAGAACCAGGTGGACCTGGCCACCATCACCGTCACGGTGACGGAAGCCTATAAGGCGGAGCTGAATGCGGTCCCGCCCTCGACCGGCACCGAGTTCCGTAACGCGGCGGTCCAAGGCTACAGGTCCTTAGTGGGTGGGATCATCTCTGTGCTGGTGTGGCTGCTCTCGGCCGGACCGACGCTGGTAGTGTGGGCCGCGATCCTGTTCTTTCCGGTGAGGATGCTTTGGAAGAAGTTGCGGCCGAGGTTTGTGAAATAGATTGCCAAAATTGTCACGATCGCTGGCTTCGCCGACCATTATGGCCATTCTGGCAATTTCCTATCTGTCCTCGATCGGCACATACCGGTTCGGATACTTGGGTCCGATGTATTCGGCCCGGGGACGGATGAGGCGGTTGTCGTCGAGCTGCTCGATCACGTGCGCTGTCCAGCCGCTGATACGGGAGATGGCGAAGATGGGCGTGAACAAATCCAGGTCGATGCCCAGAGTGCTGTAGGTGGACGCCGAGTAGAAGTCGACGTTGGCGTTGAGGTGCTTTTCGTTCTTGATGTACTGCTCGATCTTGGCCGACATGTCGTACCACTTGGGGTCGGCCGAGCGGCCAAGGTCATTGGACATTTGGCGGAGATGCGTAGCCCGCGGATCTTCAGTGTGGTACACGCGATGACCGAAACCGGAGACCTTTTTGTGGTTGGCCAGCATGTACTTCACGTGCTCAACCGGGTCTTCGCCTTTTTTGTCGATCTCCGTCAGCATGCGCATGACCGCTTCATTGGCGCCTCCGTGCAGCGGTCCTTTGAGCGCACCGATGCCGCCGGTGATCGCCGAGTGCATGTCGGAAAGCGTCGCCGCAATGACGCGCGCGGCGAACGTAGAGGCGTTGAACTCGTGGTCGGCGTGGAGGATCAGAGCGACGTCGAGGGCTTTCTCAGCGGTCCGGGTCGGCTTTTCTCCATTGAGCAGCAGCAGGAAGTTGCCGGCGTGCGAGAGCTTGGGATCGGGACTTACGACGTCGTGGCCTTTGCGAATGCGATCGTAGCTGGCCACGATCATGGCGATCTGCGAGGTCAGGCGGATAGCCTTACGCACGTTGGCCTCGTGGTCCATGGCTTCCGCATCTTTGTCGTAAAACGATAGAGCGGAGACGGCGGTGCGCAACACTTCCATGGGCGTAGCCGTCTTGGGGACCTTGCGCATCATGTCATAGATGGCGGGGTCCAGCTTGCGCTCGTCGGACAGCTTGCGCTTCAGGTCGTCGAGTTCGGCGCGCTTGGGCAGCCGGCCGAACCACAGCAGGTAGCAGGTCTCTTCGAAGGTGGAATGATCGGCCAGCTGGTGGATATCGATCCCGCGATAAGCAAGGACCCCGGCGTCTCCGTCGATGTAGCAGATCGACGAATTAGCCGCAACAACCCCTTCAAGTCCTTTGGTGGGAGTAGCTGTACTCGTTGACATATCGGTAATTTCGCCTTGATTAAGCTTCTCGCTGCGCAGGGGCTTCGGCGTGCGCCACATTTCTTTATACTCCAACTTCCGCCGACTTTCCAAGCGCGTGGTCCGGGCCGGCACAGCGTCCGCAGCGGACCAAAGTCTTTTCCTCACATGAAAATAAGTCGTTCACCGAAGACATGTCTCGGCGCGAGGTCACGGCGGTTGGAACATGCCGATCCTCTTAGCGAGACCCCGATGGGCTTCGGGCGGGCGGGCCGCTGGCCGGCCGCGGCCCCAGGTAACGGTAGTGCCCGATGATCTTCCAATCGAATAGGACATCCTCCATCTGGGGGCCACGACCGATGTTGTGGACGATCGTGTAGCGACGGCTGAGAATCGCCTTCTGGTTCACCACCATGCCGATGTGAAGGTGTCCGTTGCCGAGATCCCAGGCCACCAGATCGCCGGGCTGGTAATCGCGGGCCTGATCTGTGATCTGAAGCTGTTCTCCGTGACGCGAGAAAAACACCATGAGGTTGGGGACGCGACGGTGGTCGATGTTCGGGTCGGCGTGGGTTTGCCGCCAGCGTGATAGAGGGTAGGCGGAAACGTCTCTGACGATGTCCTCATGGACCTCTTTCTGCAAGTCGATCCCGAGTGTTCGATAAGCGCGAATGATCTCGTCGCTGCAAACGCCGGAGGCGGCAGGAACGTCCCCTCCAGGATATTCGATGGCTAGATATCCAGGATCGTAGGTGACTGCATGATGTGTTCTTTCGACTGCCGCGGCCGCCAGTCGGCCGAGGAATTGACGGCCGAGTCCGACGGACTCCGATCGCGCTTGTCCCGAGGCCGCTTGCCGGAATAAGGAAAACGCCCCCGGGAGCAACAACAGTGACGCTGCGATCTGGTACAAGAACAGGTGGCGCAAGACTCGTGACATTTCTACGTCCGCTGGTGCCCGATCCCTTGTGTTTCTAGGGCTCCCACCGCCGGCTTGGCAGGCTGAGTCTTGTGGATCCATTGATACACGCCCATGATCAGGAAAGGCAGAAGCACGGCCGCGACCCACAACTTGGCGGTACCGCGGATCTTCTCTTCCTTCTCCCAGCGAAACAGCTTCATGCCCACGATCCATCCCACCACCGCGGTAATCACCAGGGCGCCGACAGCGGGCAGATTGTCACCCAGCCCCTGGTTTTTCTGCATGATGCCGGTTACACCCTCGACCAGGTAGGTCGCCGGAATGAACTTGGAGATGACGGTGACAACGGGCGGAAACATTGCCGCCGGAAAAGTCGCACCACTGAGAAAGAGCATGGGGAAATAAAAAAGCTGAACCAGGATGGTGCCTTCCTGCATGTTGTTGGCGACTGAGGCAATCACCAGCCCCATGGAGCGAAACGCCACCAGCCCCAGCGAGATGAACACCACCAACTCTGTCATGCGCGCGGGCCACGGCATGTGGTACTGGTAATGCGCCAGAGCCATCAGCACGATGATGTAAGGCATAAAGATGATCCACCCGGTGACCATGGAAGCCACCAGCAGCGGTCCCGGAGTAATGGGTGTGACCTTATATCGCCGCAGAATATTCATCTCGCGCTCCTGGATGGCGCGCATTCCGGCCCCGAACAGTCCATTGCCCAAAACGCCCAGGGCGACGGACATGGTCATCACCTGGGTGATCCTTTCGCGGCTGCTCCCTGCTCCGAACAGCGTGGCGAAGGTGAAAAAGAAGATCAGAGGAAACAGGTAGTTAAAGAAGATAACCGCGCGGAGGCGCATGGCCAGCTTGAGATCGATCTTAATGAGTTCGAGATAAACTCTCATGGGTCAGTCCCTCAGATGTTTGCCGGTCAGCTCCACGAACACGTCTTCGAGCGTGGGCCGTTTCAGGTGAACGTCTTCGAGCGGCAAGCCTTCATGGTCGAGCCACTTCATGATTTCAAACAGCGTGCGCGCGGGACGCGTCGAGTAAACGGTCAGATTGCGGCCGTCTTCCTCGAGCTGACGCGAGACCACGTCGGGCCACGCCGGGATGGGCTTGCCGTTAAACGGCTGGGCGCAGGTGATCTGAATGCGCGACTGCGTCTGGCTCTTTTGCTGGAGTTCCCGAGGCGTGCCCAGAGCCACGATTTTGCCTTCGTCCATGATGGCGACACGATCACAAAGCCGTTCGGCTTCTTCGATGTAATGGGTGGTAAGAAGCACCGTTCGGTTCTCCGATTTCATCTGCTCGATCAGCCCGTGGATCTCCAGACGGATTTGCGGATCAAGACCGGTGGTGGGCTCGTCGAGGAAGAGCAACTGGGGATCGTTCACCAGAGCCAGGGCCAGAGCCAGCCGCTGTTTCTGCCCGCCGGAGAGGGTCTCATAGAGGGCCTCGCGCTTGTCCCACAACTGCAATCGCTTCAGCAGATCGGCCGAACTGATGCTTCGCGTATAAAACGAAGCGAAAAGATCCATGGACTCCTGGACCCGAATCTTGGCCGGGAGATTGGTGGCTTGCAGGCAGACGCCGATCCGATCCTTGAGCTGTTGCTTTTGCAGGTCGGGATCAAAGCCCAGAACCACGGCTTCGCCGCTGGTGCGGAGTCGCAGTCCCTCCAGGATTTCGACGGTGCTGGTCTTGCCGGCACCGTTCGGACCGAGCAAGCCGAAGACTTCGCCGGTGTGAACCTCGAAATCGATGCCTTTCACGGCTTCAAGATCTGCGTAGCTCTTGCGCAATGATTTTACGGAGATTACTGTGTCTGTGTTCATAAACACGGTGTCGCAGTCGAGACGTCAGGGTTGCTGAATGCAGCTCAAGAATAAACGTAAACCGCTTTCTTTGCAGTCCTCATCTCGTTTCGACAGTCGCCGTCCGGTTCGGGCCGGAAAACGCCCTTACGAATCTTTACCTTACGGCCATTTGGCTTCAGATACTCTGGCTTCATTGGCCGAATACAATCCAGCTAAACAAAACCTTATGGAGGCTGCATGAAAAAATATTTCGAGATTTCCGTAATGCTGTTGGCTGTGGTCATCTTCGCTGCACAAAGCGGACAACCCCAGGGACATCCTGGAGGAGGTGGCCAGCCCCACGGGAACCAAGGCCAACCGCACGGCGGTGCTCCCGCTCCCGGTCATCCTGAAGTCGGCGGGGGCCACATTCCCGCCCACGGTCCCGCACCGGCAACGCACACTGCCCCGCACGTTGCTGTTGAGGAGCATCCTGCTCCGAACAGCCACCAGTTCAATGACCGGGAAGGCCATCCCACAGCGCCCCACGTTCACGCGAGCAACGATCAGTGGGTGGGACACAACGCCGGCAGGAATGACGCCCATTACCACCTCGATCATCCCTGGGAACACGGACACTTCCCCGGGGCGTTCGGCCCTCATCATGTGTGGCGGCTCAGTGGAGGCGGTCCTGACCGATTCGGGTTTGGTGGTTTCTTCTTCAGCGTCGCGCCCTACGATATCGGCTATGTTAATGGTTGGCTGTGGGACAGCGATGACATCGTCATCTATGCAGATCCCGACGACGTGGGCTGGTATCTGGCGTACAACGTGAGACTGGGCACTTACGTACACGTCATGTATCTGGGCTAGATTCGTAGGCTGAGGGGCGGGATCACGACTCCCGCCCTCTCATTATCCCGACCACCTTCTTTTTTTCTGTGATGGTCCGCGAGATTCACGCGCCCACCACCTCAGCAATGTCTACCCTGCGCTAGTCGAGAGCAAACGGCCATAATCCACTGGCAGAATCCAGGTCCCCGGGTTTAGTCTTTTTGCGCGAAGTATCTCGTCCAATTGAGGGACAGTTCCACATGCTGAGGAGAATTCTGTTCGCTCTGGTGCCCTTCATCCTGTTGGGCGTCGGGCGCGCCCAGACCGCTGATTCCCAACTGCTCGACGCAATCAACAAGATCAAGGCCATCGACAACCACTCCCATCCGCCCAAGCTGGTCAGCGCCGGGGAAAAGGATGACGACTATGATGCCCTGCCCTGCGATCCTCTGGAGCCGAGCACGCCCACGACCATATCGCGGCCCCAGAATCCACAGTATCTGGCGGCATGGAAAGCCCTCTATCACTATCCTTACAACGACATGCGTCCGGAACACGAGAAGGAACTTTTGGCCGCCAAGCAGAAGATCGTCGACCAACAGGGCGACAACTTCCCTAACTGGGTGCTCGACCAGTTGAACATTGAGAGCGAGTTGGCAAACCGAGTGGCCCTGGGTCGCGGGCTCAAGCCGCCGCGCTTTCGTTGGGTTCCGTTCGACGACGCTTTGCTGCTTCCTCTCAACAACACGAGCGTGGCCAACGAAACCCCGGATCGCAAATTCTTCTATTCCCGTGAGG
This sequence comes from Terriglobales bacterium, assembly GCA_036522035.1. GTDB lineage: Bacteria > Acidobacteriota > Terriglobia > Terriglobales > Acidobacteriaceae > Angelobacter. The sequence goes on along the minus strand of DATDGP010000371.1, from coordinate 12,079 downwards.
AGATGCTGCTCAAGCGCTATCTCGCGGGCTTGAATCTCACCGCGCTGCCCGCCACGCTCGAGCAATACACCTCTCAGGTGGTCACGCCGGTGCTGGAGTCTCAGAAGACGAACGGCGCTGTTGCCGTGAAGTTTGAGGCGGCCTATTTGCGTTCCCTCGACTTTGGACCCAGTGAATCGCTGAAAAGGGCCGAGCAGATCTACCACCTCTATATCAAAGCAGGAGTCCCTACCAAAGAGGAATATCTTCGTTTACAGGATTACTTGTTCCGCTATATCGCCCGCGAAGCTGGACGCCTGGGGCTGCCAGTGCACATCCACACCGGCGGCGGATGCGGAACCTACTTCATGCTGATGGGATCGAACCCGGCGCTGCTGGAATCCGTGCTGAGCGATCCGACGCTGCGCCAGACGAACTTTGTTCTGCTTCACGCCGGAGCCGGCGCCTACACCAAGGAAACCGCCTATTTGCTCATGAAGCCCAATGTTTATGCCGACTACTCCGAGCAGACCTGGCTGATCTCGACACGCGCATTGAGCAAGGTGATCCGCGATTTCCTGGAGTGGTATCCGGAGAAGATCATGTTCGGAACCGATCTTTATCCCAACACTCCTCAGATCGATTGGGATTCGATCGGCTGGCAGACCGCCCACTCCGGGCGCGAGGCACTGGCCATCGCCCTGACCGGCATGATCGAGGATGGCGAGATCTCGCGAGAACGGGCCCTTGAACTGGCTCATATGGTCTTGCACGATAATGCCGCCAAGTTGTATGGTTGGCAGCACTAAAATCAAAGGTGACACGCCTCGGGAATTGTCGCTGGCCCTCGCTGGCAGAGCTAGCCTGACCGGGGGCGTTTGCTTAAACAAATCATTCCCTGGTCCTTTCCTGCGGTTTCATGGCCGTCCAAACTGATCGTCCCGAGCGCTTAGGGAGACGCCGAACACGATCACGTCTGACCAGATCCCAGGGTGCAGGTCCGCCTAGGGAAGCCGCTCAATTTTCTGAACTCCTGGGATCGCTTGGATAGGTCGATTCAGGGGTATCAAAGCGACCATTCTTCATGAGAATTTTCTAACATTCACGTCCCAAACTAAGACCACTCTAGGATTAGGGATTCCCCGCGATTTCCGCGACTTAGCTCTTGACTTGAGCTCCGAACACCTGCAAAACTCTCCCTGTCCGAGTTGGGAATGTTGGGAGCTGCCGTCATCATTGGCAGAAGTCACAGAAAAGTGAAGCGGCACTCTTGCTACTTGCAACCTGGTGAGAGGCGTCGCGTGCGAACTGCTTTGTCGCGGAAACGTAATCGTAAGAAAGTCCGCGGAGAACAGAATTAGTTAAACACGACTGGGCCGTTGGACCCCGCGGTCCGGTCAAAGAAATGACTGGAATTCATAACTCGTAGAGCACTGTGGACTCTTAATACGATGCACGACGTTTGAGGGTCGTGCCAGGGCCGAACCCATGGTAGGTGGTCATCCTGGAATGCGCGGGCGAAAGCTGTCCCGCTGGCCGCAATTTCAGGGTGAAGCAGGGAAAGGGGGCAAGTCTCGATGGAGTTCCAGGATAAGGTTCTGAAGTGTGTGGACTGCGGGGCCGATTTCGTTTTTACAGCCGGCGAACAGTTATTCTTTCACGACAAGCAGTTCAAAAATGAGCCCAAGCGGTGCAAGACCTGCAAGGGCAAGCGCGCCCAGGCGCTGGGCTTGCCGCAAGGCGGGGGCAATTACCAACGAGTTGAAACCAAAGCAATCTGCTCGGGATGCCAGCGTGAGACCACAGTTCCTTTCAAACCCACGCAGGGCCGTCCCGTGTATTGCCGGGAGTGTTTCCAGCAGCGAAAGACAACCGCTGCTACTGCCTAGCCAATCTTCTCCTGAAGTTGGATTCAGCGCGTGTGCGGGGTGAAGTGTGGCTTTTAGGCGGTCTTTTTGACTGCCTGGGTCTTGTCTGTCACGGGACGCGCGGGTCCGTGACGCTTCTTCTGGTCCTCGTGCTGGATCAACAGCGCTTCAATCTGGCGGAGAAGATCTTCCGTATTCATCGGCTTCACCAGCATGGACTGAGCGCCCTCGCTCTTCCATTCGCTGCCCAGCATGGGGAAAGCGGTGAGGATCGCCACTGCGGGATCGTATTCCGTGCGTCGCGCCGCGCGGATGACTTCGTAGCCCGACCTCTCGTGTTCCATTTTCATGTCGGTAATCACCATGTGGTAACTCCCGGTTCGCAGTTTGGAAATGGCCTCCCCGCCCGATGCGGCCGTCTCAACCTCAAAACCGTGAATTTCGAGGATCGCTTTCAGTGTCAGCAGAATGGCGATTTCATCATCAGCAAGAAGAATGCGACGTTTCATATGGACGCTCTCCAATTTCCAATGATCACAGCGGCGCTATTAATGATGCGTGCAGAAGCCGAGCAGGTTGTGAGCTAATCCACAACGACAAAAAACGATACAACTGAACCTCTATAATACTCTCGTGCCGGGATTTTTTTTGCACAGCTTCGGATGCCGCGCCACCCAGGCCGATGGTTCCGCTTTGGAACGCCAATTGACGCGCCACGGTCTGCTCCATGCCGGTTCGGCGCGCGACGCTGATCTGGTCGTCTTCAACACCTGCACGGTGACGGCTGCGGCCGATGAGGACGCTCGCGCCGCCATCCGCCGGGCTCATCGCGAAAATCCCGACGCCAGGATCATGGTCACGGGATGTTACGCGCAGCGTGCGCCGCGCGAGGTAGCCGCGCTACCCGGCGTTAGCTGGGTGGTAGGCAATTCGCATAAGCATCGTGTAGCCGAGATTGCCGCGGGAGCCTCGGGGCAAGACTTCGTTTCCTTGGAAGCGCTTTCGCTCTCCGGTCCCGCCTTTACCCTGGTCGGAGACATCTTCGCGCACACCGAACTGGTCGCGGCGCCCATCTTCGCCGACGACCGAATCGGTGAGAAGACCCGCCCCAACCTAAAAGTCCAGGACGGCTGCAACAATCGCTGTTCGTTCTGTATCATCCCCAGCGTGCGAGGCCAAAGCCGCTCCATGGCTCTGCCCCGTGTAATCGAGGAAGCAGACGCCATGGTGCGCGCCGGGTATCGCGAGGTCGTGCTGAGCGGGATCAACCTCGGCCGCTGGGGACGCGATTTCCGACCGGAGCAACGGTTCGAGCAGCTTCTACGGGCGCTCTTGGACCAGACCCGTGTCGAGAAGATTCGCATCAGCTCGGTCGAACCCATGGACTGGTCCGACGAGCTGATCTCGATCGCGGCAAGCTCTCCGCGCGTGGCCAAGCACGCGCATGTTCCGCTGCAATCGGGTAGCGATTTCATCCTGCGCCGCATGCATCGCCGCTACCGACCGTGGCACTACGCCAAAAAAATTCGCACAATTCGCGAGGCCATGCCGGATGCTGCCATTGGCGCCGACGTCATGGTTGGATTCCCCGGCGAAACCGATGAGCTGTTCGAGGATAGCCGCAGCTTCATCGAGCATCTCCCGTTTACTTATCTGCACGTCTTTACTTATTCTTCGCGTCCGGGAACTCCGTCGGCGGCGATGCCCGGCCAAGTCCCCCTCCACGTCGCACGGGAGCGCAACCGCGTGTTGCGGGATCTGGCGGCCCGGAAGAATCTGGATTTCCGTCGGCGCTTTGCCGGCCGGGCTCTCGATGTCATCACCTTGCAGAATGGGGACGAGAATTGGACGGAAGCGCTGAGCGACAACTATCTCAAGGTCCGCTTGGCCGGACAGCTCTCGCCCAGCCAATGGATCAAAGCACAGATCACGGAGATTGGCGACGCAGATCTGGTGGGGGCGGTCGAACCCTAGCCGCCCTTTTCCCCATGCTATAATTTCCACGTCGTGAGCCGCAGTGTCGGCATCCCGGTAATCCAGCAAAATCCAGGTTGTACGGGCCTCAGGAGGACTGAATCGACAAACGTTTTATCCGCATGAACGAGCGCATCCGCGCGCGGGAAATCCGCGTGATCGATGCTGACGGCAACCAGCTGGGAATCCTGGCCCCGTACGATGCCATCAAGAGGGCGCGAGAGCAGAATCTTGACCTGGTAGAAATCTCGCCTAATGCGGTTCCTCCCGTCTGCCGCATCATGGACTACGGCAAATTCCTGTACGAACAGGAAAAGAAAGAGCGGGCGGCCAAAAAGAACCAAAAGCAGATCGTCCTCAAGGAAGTGAAGTTCTCCGTCAACGTGGATGAGCACGATTACGTCACCAAACGCAACCACGTTCTGCGTTTTCTGAGTGAGGGCGACAAGGTGAAAGCCAGCCTACGTTTTCGCGGTCGCGAGATGGCGCACCAGAACCTGGGCCGCGCAGTCTTGGACCGTCTGGTACGTGAAGTCGGCGATAAAGGCATTGTGGAGTTCCGGCCGCGCATGGAAGGCAACACCATGCACGTGATCCTGGCGCCTCCCAAGCAGGTTCCCGGCGGCAAGAGACCGGACAAACCGCCGCAGCAACAGCCGCAACAGCAGCAAGCGGCGCCTGCCGGCGGTGCGAAAACCGGAGACTAGAGCCTTTACCGGCGAGAGTTTTTTTAAAAAGGGACAAAGATGCCGAAAATGAAGACCCATAAAGGCGCAGCCAAGCGATTCAAGAAAACCGCCACGGGCAAGATCAAGCGGGCGAAGGCTTTTAAGCGCCACATTCTTACCTCGAAAGGTACCAAGCGGAAGAAGCATCTCGGCCAGGGAACCCTGGTCAGCGACGCCGATCACGCCAAAGTCATGAGGATGATCCCGTACTAGTAATCAGCACCCACAGTCACATTCAGCCGGATCAATTGAGGCTGAAAGCAGACAGGTTGGGTGGTTTACAGAAAAATTCGGGACAGAGTTCAGCCCGCCTGGTTCGCCAGCGCTGAGGCCGAGCCTGAAAATCAAGCGAGTGATCAGGGATCCTCGAACCTTCCCTGTAGCCGCGTAACCGCCGGAAATCCGGTACCAAAAAGGAGCAGTCATGCCTCGCGTAAAACGTGGCACTAAGCGCCGTCAGCGCCGCAAAAAAATACTAGAGCGGGCGAGCGGGTATTTCCTCACAAAGTCTAAGCTGTATCGCTCGGCGAAGGAGTCCGTCGAGCGCGGACTCAAGTTCGCGTATTCCGGGCGTCGCCAGAAGAAACGCCAGTATCGGTCCATCTGGATCGTGCGCATCGGCGCGGCCGCCCGCGCCCAGGGCCTCAGCTACAACCAGTTCATCAGCGGCCTGAAGAAGGCCAAGATTGAGCTGGACCGCAAGATACTGGCTGATCTGGCCGTCAATGACCCATCGGGGTTTCGGGCGCTAGTGGAAACAGCCAAGCGGGCTCAAAGCGCGGCCTAACAAGGACTCACTGTAGCTTCAGCATTCGCCCTCAACCCTAGAGGACTCAAGGAACACGGAGGCTTGCGCGATTCCGAACCGCGGGCCTCCTTGTCCTTTCAAGGAAGTTGCGATTGTTACAATGTGGCACATGTAGCCTCGATCGTCGGTAGCAGAGCGACTGAAGTCGGAGTCAGAACGACCCAGCTCCCAAAGGCGCGAGTAGCTTAGCCCAGGCGTAAGCCCTGGGCAAGCACGCAAAAACAGCTTTTCAGCCTGTAGGGGCCGCGCACAGAGAACGGCTCAGGCAAGAGTGCCTGTCCCACGCACAGAACATGGCTTACGAGGTTCCCAAACTCGACGACTACTCGCCGGCAACCCTGGATCGGGCCGTGCGCGTCCTGCTCTCTGCCCTTGGTCAGGAAGCCGACGCCATTGCCGGCGAGAATGACTGGAAAGTTTTTCGCGACCGTTGGATGGCGCGCAAGAACGGCATTCTGACGCAGATCAATGATCTCTGGCTGAAAGCAGCTCCCGGAGCGGCGAAGCGCGAGGTGGGTGCGCGCGTCAATCAGCTTAAGATCGAAGCGGAACAGATTGTCGAAGCGGCGCAGCAACGCGCAGCCGGAGCGACTTCGCGGGAGCACCTGGAAGCCGCCCGGGTCGATATCACTCTGCCTGGCATCCGCCGGCCTCTGGGCGCGGAGCATCCCGTCCTCAGCACCATGAATGAAATCACCCGAGTCTTCCGCGCCATGGGTTACTCGGTGGCTGAAGGACCCGAAGTCGAAACCGACTACTACAACTTTGAGGCGCTCAACTTTCCGGCCAACCATCCCGCGCGGGATACCCAGGACACCATTTTTGTCGCCGGGCAGGAGACGAAGGCGCAGCGCGACCGTATGTTGCTGCGCACGCATACCTCGCCGGTACAGATTCGGGCGATGCTCGAACAGCCCCCGCCCATCCGCATCGTGGTCCCCGGAAAAGTCCACCGTGCAGAGACGGAAGACGCCACCCACTCCGCCACATTCCATCAGGTGGAAGGCCTGGCCGTGGACACCAACATCACTTTCCGCGATCTCAAGGGCACATTGGACCATGCCATGAAGGCGCTGTTCGGTTCGAGCGTGAAGACACGCTTCTTTCCGTCGTTCTTTCCCTTTACCGAACCGAGTGCCGACGTGTCCATCACCTGCTTCAAGTGCGGCGGCCAGGGTTGCCGGCTATGCAAGATGAGCGGCTGGATCGAGCTTCTGGGCTGCGGAATGGTCGATCCCAACGTCTTCAAGTTTGTCGAGGGCAATGGCTATGACTCGGGTAAGGTCTCGGGCTTCGCCTTCGGCATGGGTGTGGAGCGCATCACCATGCTCAAGTATGGGATCGATGATATCCAGTTGTTCTACCAGGGGGATGTGAGGTTCCTTGAGCAATTCGCATGATGCAATCAGGGTTGCCTGAAGGATCTGTTGGTGGGAACCGGTCGCTCCCCGACAGCAGGACAATGCGGAAGCTGGACCAGATCCTGGCGGCCAATTGGCAGAATAGGCTAAACCCCGGGTTCCCCGGACAGGACATGGAAGCGCGATTTGTCATGGATTAGGACAATGCCGGCTTTACGGGCGGGTGGATTTCAGCACGCCTCTAGCTCGCAGACTGCATTGGTCGATCGAGTATGAACGCGAAATGGAACGAATCCAACCGACAGGGTGCTGTGATTCGCGATGGCTCGCGTTGCTTTCTGGCTGAGAATTGATTTCATGCGTATCTCCCCACAATGGCTTCGCGAGTACATTGACCTTAGAGTCAGCGACCGCCAGCTTGCCGACGATCTCACTCTCGCCGGCATCGCGGTGGAATCGGTCCGCGAAATGGCTGGCCAAACGCTTTTTGAAATGGAGATCGGCACCAATCGTCCCGACGCCATGTGCCATTATGGCGTCGCCCGTGAGTGCTCGGCTCTCTACGACCTGACTCTGAAACCGGTCAAGCCCAAACTACCCAAAACAAAAGCCGCGGCCAGGGCCTTCCCGCTTGTGATTGAAGACAGCAAGGGCTGCCTGCGTTACTCCGCGCGCGTCGTCCGTAACGTAAGGATTGCGCCTTCGCCAGGGCGGGTGATCGAGCGGCTCAAGATCGACGATCACGGCGGTGTGAACAACGCGGTGGACGCCAGCAACTACACTCTGATGGAGATCGGCCATCCAACTCACGCCTTCGATCTCGACAAGCTCGAAGGCGCCAAGATCATTGTGCGGCGCGCTCGACCAGGCGAGATGCTCAAGACCCTCGATGGCGTCGGGCGCAAGCTGCATCCCGAAGACTTGATCATCGCCGACGCCAGCAAGCCGGTGGGCCTCGCAGGAGTGATGGGCGGAATGGATTCCGCGATCTCCGATTCCACCAGAAACATCCTGATTGAATCGGCGTGGTTCGATCCGGTAACAGTGCGCAAGACGGCCCGCCGGCACGGCATGCATACCGACGCTTCACACATCTTCGAGCGTGGCGCCGACTGGGGCGCGACTGTGCTGGCCTGCGATCGCGTGGCCGAGCTGGTCCTGGACACAGCCGGCGGCGAACTCGAAGGCGAGGTGGTCGACGCCGTTGCCGGTCACGTCGTACGCCACTCGGTGTGGCTGCGGCGCAACGAAATCTTGCGCATTCTTGGTCAGGAGATTGATCCCAAGACGGTCAGTCGCATCCTCGGGCGTCTGGGATTCAAGCTGAACGACCTCGAAGAAGCCTTCCCTCGTGGCCTCCGCATGTCTACGCTTACGCCGGAAGCCATCGAAAAAATTCGCGCCCAAGCGAAGGCAAAAGGCATTGAACTCCCTGACTGGAACGTGGACCCCGAGGACGACCTCATTATCGATCCCCCTACCTGGCGTTTGGACGTGGAAAGAGAGATCGATCTGATCGAAGAGATCGCGCGCGTTTACGGCTATAACAAGTTCCCGAACACGTTACCCTCGTTCTCAGGCGGCGTAAAGGAGTTGCCCAATGCCGATAAGCGGGCGAAAGCACGATCCATCGTTCTGGCGCTGGGCTTCAACGAGACCATCTCGCCGACCTTCATCTCGCCCAGTGAAGCGGGATCGGCGGACGCGGGCACCCCGGTGGCTTTGGTCAACCCGCTGAGCGAGGAGCAGTCGGCAATGCGCACTTCGCTTGTTCCCGGCATGCTCGACATGCTGGCCTGGAACCTGAATCGAGGCCTTTCCGACCTGCGCCTCTTCGAGATGGGGCACGTCTTCTGGGCGCCCGCTGCGGAATCGGTGCGCGAAGTCGAGATGCTATGCCTGGGCGCTTCGGGCTCGGCCGTTGCTCCTAATGTGCATGATCAGGGCCGCACCTGGTCGTTCTTTGACCTCAAGGCCAACATCGAACAACTGCTGAGCGCTTTTGACATCCATAATCTTCGCTTCGAACCCTCGGAGCGCTACCATCCCGGTCGGGGTGCTCGAGCGTTGGCCGATGGAGCGTTGGTCGCCGAGTTCGGCCAGATTCATCCAGATGTGGCTGCGGCCCGCAAGCTGAGGCAGGAGATCTTCGCGGCCCAGGTCTATCTGGACCAGTTGATGGCGTTCCCTCTACGCGTGCCCCGTTATCAGCCGATCTCCAAGTTCCCAGCGGTCGACCGCGACTTCTCATTCCTGTTCCCCGACCGTGTGAGCTTTGATGCCATCCAGTCAGCTGTGGCGGCTCTCAACATCGCTGAGATCAAAAGCTTCCAACCCGTCGAAGTTTTCCACGGAAAAGCGGTACCCCAGGGAAGGTATTCCGTTCTGCTGCGGACGCAGTTTCAGTCGGATGAACGCACGCTGCGCGATGACGAAGTGGCCGAGTGGTCCCGGCAGATCGTGAAAGCCCTGCAGGCGCTTGGGGGAAGCCTGCGCAGTCAATTCACCTAACTCTGATGGCAAAGCCCCCACAAATTGGCTACAATTTCCGCCATGCTCTCCCGGCGAACATTTTTCAAGACCACGGGAATCGGCGCTGCGGTTGCCGCGACTGCCAGTCTCTCAGAGTTGTTTACCTGGGCGGAGCCGTCGCGGGCTCCCGACCCTAGCGGCCGAATCCTGCTGAACAGCAACGAAAACGCCTACGGCCCGTTTCCAAGCGTAGTGGCGCTGGCCAATCCCTACCAGGGATTCAATCGCTATCCCGACCGCCACAGCGATCTCGTCCTGGAACGGCTGGCGGCCAAGCACAAGGTTGAGCCTGAAGGCGTGATCGTGGGCTGCGGCTCAACCGAGATCCTGCGCATCGCCGCCAACGCCTTCATCGGACCGGGACGAAAGCTGGTCATGGCCTCGCCCACCTTCGAAGCTATGGGCGGGTATGCCGCCGCGGTTGGAGCGCCGGTGGTCAAGGTCCCGTTGGCGGCCAACTTCACGCACAATCTGGGAGCGATGCTCGAGGCTGCAGGCTCTGACGCCGGCCTCGTCTATATCTGCAACCCCAACAATCCGACGGGGAACATCACGCCGCGCGCCGACCTCGAGAAGTTCATCGCTGGGCTCCCCAAAAACACGCGGGTGCTGATGGACGAGGCTTATCACGACTTCGTGCCCGCCGGGCAGGACTACACCTCGTTTCTCGATCGCCCGATGCCCGATGGCCGCATCATCGTGGCCCGAACCTTTTCCAAGGTCTATGGTCTGGCTGGCATGAGGCTCGGTTACGGTATCGCCGACAAGGACACCTCGGCAGAGATGCGGAAACACCGACTGTTTGACAGCACCAACGTGTGCGTCTTACGGTGTGCCCTGATGTCGCTCGATGACTCAAACGCCCACCGGATAGCTGTAGATCGCAATGCCGCCGATCGCGATGAATTTATGCGCCAGGCGGCCGCCCGCAAACTCGAACCGATTCCATCGTCCACGAACTTCGTTATGATGGAAACGGGCAGACCGATTCGTGGCCTGCTCGAATACTTTGACAGGAATGGCATCAAGATCGGCCGTCCTTTCCCACCTCTGGACAAGTACGCGCGCATATCCCTGGGGACGCCGCCTGAGATGAAAGAGTTTTGGCGGGTGTGGGACGGTTTGCCGAAGGCGTAGCCCACCGGCTTATCTTAAAACAAGCACCTTAGAGCACCTGTGCCTCCGAACGTGGCTATCGGGATGCCCCAATCGACGCCCTATCGGAGACAACTTTCCTCAGATGTAATCCATCCTTTGGTCAAAGGAGATACCGATGCCCCTGCTCGATCGTTCCGCGAGATGGGTTGCCAACCGCCTGCCCAAAACCATTGGTCCCAAAGTTCACGCGAAGATGGACTATGCCGTGGCCGCGTCGTGTTTTGGAATGGCGGCATTTTTCTGGCGCCGTAACAAGCGCGCAGCCGTGAGCTGCCTGTTCTGCGGCGCCGCTGAGACGATGGCGGCCCTGCTGACGGATTACCCTGGCGGTATCACCACGTCGTTGAGTTTTGAGACTCACGGCACGATCGACGTCGGACTGGCGGCGCTGGTGGCAAGTGTCCCCGGGGTGATGCACTTTGCCAACGAACCTGAGGCACGCTTTTTCCGCATGCAGAGCCTGGCCTTGGCGGTGATGGCTGGCCTTACCGATTTCAGCGGCACCGAAGAAGCGAGCCAGATGGAGAAGATTGTCGAGCGGGCTGCGTGAATCTGAGTAATTAGCCAAACGGCGATGGGCAATTAGCCTCTGGGGCTGGGGCTTTGGCTTTCGCTTCTTCGTCCCCTCGAGAACTAGCTAGCCGCCATGGCCTCGAGGGACCACACTACGGCGGCTGCAGCTAGGCTAATTCTGAATCTGTTGCCCTTTTCCGTCCGCATTCCACAATCCTCTAAGGTATACTGCGCTCACGCTACTTCGGGCTTATTGCCAAGGATCGTATCTTCTATGTCGCTAAAAGCAGCGCGCGAGCTCGAACCTGAGACGGGACGCCTGTCGGGCGAGGATTTTCCCGCCCTCGAAGAAAAAATCTACAAAGCCATCGAGCTCTTGAAGTCGGCCAAAGTGGCCAAGGCCGCGGCCGAGCGCGATGTTCAGCGACTGCGCGATCAATTGGAACAGCGCGAAGAAGAGCTGGAGATGCTGCGTTCCGAAGTTGTGGCCCTGCGCAAAGAACGCGAGGAAGTCCGCGGACGCGTCGAGAAGATGCTCAAACAGATTGACATTCTGGTGGCCGAAGCCTAGCGCAGTAAACATTTTGCTTGACCCTGCATCTACTCGAAGGATAATCAGATAGATTTGATGTTTCTTGAAGGAGACCGACTTGGCTACACAATCGTCCGCGGCCGCGGCCCCAATTCGAGTGGAGATCTACGATCAGGTCTATAACCTCCGCGGTGTCGACGCGGAATACATCCTGCGGCTGGCTGAGTTTGTGGATACCAAGATGCGCAGCGTGGCCGAACAAACCTCCACGATCGACTCGTTGCGCCTGGCCGTTCTGGCGGCACTGAATATCGCCGACGAGTTTCACGTCCTCAAGAAGAAGTACGACGGGCTAGCGGGGGAATACCGCCAGCGCGACAGGGTGCTGGCCGGTGCGCTCGATGAAGTTCTGGATGAGGGTCGCAAGGCCGGCTAGCGTCGGCCGCAGATTTCCCCTGAGGCCTGAGGGCAACAGAGACTTCGGTCGTCGCGAAGTCAAGTAAAATTCCTGGAAATTTCTTTTTGCAGAAAGGGTGACTCAGGTGCCCTTGCGCTCTACTCTGCTTTTCTTTAGCATCGTCAATGAAAACCGGCCTGCAAAGCAGGTGAGAACGGTAACCGTTCAT